>SLFV01000454.1 GCA_007124075.1 Roseimaritima sp. | reverse complement strand
CTCGGGAGCGTCGCAGAACGGGTCGTCCGCCGCGCGACCTTCGTGAAATGGCAATACGCCCACGAAGTGCGCAAATGTGGCTCGTGTTCGCGTTCGCATCCAATCGTCGTCAAGCGGGTTGTCGACAAAATCGGCCGTCGCCCCACCGCCTCCGCTGGCATCGATCAACCACGGCGAAACGATCGCCTGCACGGCCTCAGTCCCTTCAATGTTAAGGTTCCATAGTCTGTCACTGCGATCATACGTCGCCGACTGCAGCGACGTCGCTTCGCATAGAATGACACCCTCGTCGACTGCGGATTGAACCAAGAACTGATCCACCGAACTGCGCAGCCAATGCGTGTCGCTGAACCGATCTTCAGAACTGGCTGCCACGAAAAGCGATTGACGGTGCTGAGCATCATCGACAAACGGTTTGCCTTTAGGGTGTTTGAAATAACTGAAACCGCGTTTTTTTCCACAGTGAAGCTCTGGATACGCATCCTTCCACGCACCCCAACTGGCCAGTGGTGCAAGCCTGCGGAGTCCCCATCGCGTTGCGATGTGGTGAAGCAAGAAATCGGCTGTCGGGGTGGATGACTCGCCAATCGCAAATCGCGGATGACGACCCGAATCGATCAACAGCACCGCCCACCCCTGTTTGGCAAGGATCCATCCGAGCAGCGAACCCGAAAATCCTGAGCCGACAATCACTGCATCGAATCGATCAAGCATCTGAGCATCCGCAGTTTAATTCACACGGTGGCAAAATCGATTGCGACAGATTCATTGCTGTCAAACGTTCGCGCCGGGGTTCGATGCACCCGTCACATATACCACTTAGACTTTCGAACCCCCAAAGGTCAACGGTGACGACCATGTTTGGATTATGACAAAGGGCAACGTCCAAGCAACGTTCGAGCGCAAACGCGCTTGGTGCCCTGAACCGTCCCTTTGCCGCTAATTCTTCCATGATGCCATTCCCGCCTCGTGTTGCGATAATACTTGCGTGTCGCGAACCGCATTGACCGGCAAATCGCAATGACTTTTCGACTTCGTCTAACGCAATCGCTGCTGGCATTCCAGGAGGTTGCAATAAAATGAAGCTTCTTACGCTAACATTCATGCTTTGCAGGCGATGGGCCGCACGTTCAAAATCATTAGGCGTCATCTGTTTATTCAGCAACTTGATCGCAGGCTGATAAACCGTTTCCAGTCCCATCGCGACTTCAAGTTGGCCATGGAGGGTCGACGCAAATTGTCCCACGGTCGAATTGACCAAACGCGGGTGATTTTCAACGATCACTTGGTCAAAGCGACTGACCCTGGTCGCGACAGCGTCCCAATCCTCATGCGGAACGCAGCGTGGGTCGAAGAAATTGCTGGAATTATAAAGCTTGATCCATTGCGGCGACTTTGTGCCTGTTGAACGGTCGTTATTTTGACTTCGCAGCGCGACATCAATTTGACCAGGAATGGCCCCCTGGGGCGTCGAAACATCGAGCGTGTGTTTCCACAGGTCGCACATGGTGCAACGGAAAGCGCACTCCGCCCCCGTTAAGAAAACCGACGTGACCTCCGCGATTGCCGGGTTCGGATGATTCGCCGTCGGTCGCGCCGTTGGCTCACATTCCTGAATCACCGCAACCGGCCGCATTGGGTCAAGTTTCGTTTTCGGGCCGCGCCGCGATTCAATTGACTCTCGTGTGATGATCATTCATTCCAGCACTGTAAGAACGCTTGCCGATATTCCCGTTCCTGCCGCGGAAACAGTCGCGCGAACGTGGCTGCGTCGATGGCACCATGTTGAAACCTTTGTTTCTTGAAAACGGGCATCTCAATGCCCGTGACCAAACGAACGCCTCGCGATACGATGTTCCCTTTGAGTGCGTAAAGTTTTTGATGGTCCCAATCGGTCAGTTCGACAAACGGAATCGCTTCGGCGATCTCGATCACACGAGGCAACGCGAATGGGCTGAACGCCGTGAAGCCCAACAGCCTAGTTGGTGCCGATGACCTGGCTTGTCCACGGCTTTGCCCGCCGCTGTGAACCAGTGAGTGCTTGATCGCATCCACGCCCCAGCCTTCTTGATATAGCATCAAATTGTTCAGTACGCTGCGAATCGTCAGCTCAGGGTTTTCCTCGATCGGATAATCCTTCAAGTTTTCATCACCGCCATCGCCATCGATTAAATATCGCCAGTCCGGATAGCGGTTACGAATTTCACGACACGCCGCCAACATCATCGTTCCAGCTTGGACATCTAGCGGCTTATAATCTTCGATCACTCGCACCGTTTCACGCCAATCCAGATCCGCGATTGAACAATCAAGCACCTCCCATAGCATCTCCAGACCGGTCTGCTGCAAAAATTGCTTGGCTTGTTCGGTGTCCGATGATTGTCCATCAATGCACAGCGTGAACGCCTTCAGTCGCGTCGGCGCCTGGCCACGTGCCAGCAATAAGTGGTTCATCACCAACAGAACCGCCCCGCTGTCCACCCCGCCGGAAAACAGGACGCCAATCGGTTCCTTGGTGTCAAGCCGGTCAAGCCAGCGCGAGCACTCCTGGGCCAGCCGCCCGACATAAGCGGTAGCGATCTGATCCAGATCAGAGCTGAGCGAATTTCTTTGGGGCGAAAAGAATCGTTGATACTCTGGGTTAGGATCGGGACATCCGATCAATTGCAAGCGAACCAAATGGTGTGCGGGAACCATGCGTGTATATGAAGGGTGAAACTGGTCCGCCAGTCCTTCTTTTGCCAATTGGTCGCGTAGTTGGTCAATTCTTTCGGCGACAATCAGGCATGGGCCTTCAGCTTTTTTCGCAAGGAAATATCGCATTGGGCGAGCGATCGAGCGTGCCATCAAAACGTCGCGGCCATCCTGAACACAGATAGCGAACTGGCCATCGATCTTGTCGACCGAACTGGGGTCGCCGCTAGCGACCAAACGGACCGCTTGATCAAAATCCATGTTCAGTAAAACATTGCCGGAAGGGTCCAGCAAATTGATCAGACGGTGAACGTATTGATGGCTTGTCACGGAATCGCGCAGGGTTGGAAGATGGCAGGGTTGGATCGGACCTTCGAAAGGCCGCAGTTTTGCGGCCTTTGCGTCGATCGGCTTGGGTTAATTTGAGTTTTTGGCAGGTTTGGGCATAGATTGCGACGGCGAATCCTGATAATATTATAGCGTCGCGATTCATGAAACCGGGAGCGTGTGCCGATGCACACGACGATTTCTCCGCGACGCAGGACGTTTAGAGAGTCGAAGGAAAAGCAGTTTCGGACAGTTGTTGTTACGGTTGAGTTGGATTTTGTTTTGGGCCGAGCTTTTCATAGTTCTCTCTGACTGATGCTAATTCTTCTGGCGCTCTTGGCTGGAAAGGTTCTTGTGGCGATGCCACCTCTTTTGTTCAGCACACAGGTAGCGAGCGGCGTTTGCCCCCGCTGTCACTGAACATCAGCTCTCTCAACTCCTTGGTTAATTTGGAAGCACGTGCTTCTAGTGGAGTTCAATGATGAATATTTATGTAGGTAACCTCAGTTTTGATGCAACCGAAAACGACATCGAAGCAACCTTTGGTTCGTTCGGGGTCGTCAAATCGGTCAACGTGATCAAGGATCGCGAAACCGGGCGTTCACGCGGATTTGGGTTTGTGGAGATGCAAAGTCGCGAAGCGGGCTTGGAGGCGATTCGCGCGATTGATCAACAGTCGATCTGTGGGCGTGACGTGACCGTCAACGAGGCGAAACCTCGTGAACAGCGGGCACCACGTCGCTGGTAAAACGCTTACTTCCGGCCGCTTCACTTCGATCTTTTAATGGTTAACAGCGCGCTGTCGATCAGGTCCAGGGCAGAGGTAAATGTTTGATCGATGTAATAAAGCGACCAGGTCTCCTTGGCGGTTTTTTCATCATCGTCGTCGCGTTGGGGGTAGCCGCGGAGTTCCAGTAGTTGAAACGTGCGGGGCAAACTGTTGTCGATTTGGACGGCGTGGACCAGGGAGGGTTGGTCGTCGCCCGGTTGATTGACTTCTAGCAACAGGCTGTAGGGCGTGGAGTCTTCCGTGTTTCGCGGGAGGATGTAATCGGCAGGGTCGAAGGAACCGTTCGGGGTGGCTGCGGAGACACCGTCGACTTGGGCGATTGGTTTGGACTGGCCGACTTGCTCCGCCTGACTGATTTGCTCTGCTTCGTATTTGGCTTTTTCCCAACCGGCATGCTTGAAAGCCCAGTATGGCAGTTGGTTCTGGGAAGCGGCGTCGGGAGGGAGCAGGGTTTTGATGTGATAGCCGCCCTGATTTTCCAGCCAGATCGCAACCAGTGGCGGCGACGCGGCGTCGTAGCTGGGGCCCGTTTTGACGGTCAGTCGCAATTGGTAATCCGGCGACGGATGGTAATCGAACACCATTTCTTCCTCGCCCATTTCGAATCGTTCCAGGGCGGGCCCCAGATTGCCGCTCCAACGCAGCATCGATTGGACGGGGGTCGGTTGCCACCAAAATAGTAGCGTCAACGCGGATGTAACGGCCAAAGCCAGCCAAACGATCTTGCCACGCAGGTACCGGGTCAGCGGTCGCAGGTTGTTGATTGCGTGCAGGCTGACCACAGCGATAAAGACAAAACCCATCAGGGCATGCAGCCCGACGACACCAAGCGAAAAAGGCTGAACAAACGCGATGACACCGGTCACCGACAGGACCCCAAAGGTCGTCGCGGTGAACAGAGAGACGGCAGGGCGATGCAGTTTTCGATAGCTGGGCATACGCGGGTCATGCATCGCTCGGAATGATGGCACCGTGACTGCGCAACAGATCGTGGATATCGCCCAGCGGCACTTCCAAGGGAGTGGTTCCCCGTTGTGCGGCGAGGGCTGCCGCGACACCGGTCGCTTGCCCCATCCCCATGCACGATGCCTGAACCCGCAATCCAGAATTGGCCAGCCTGTCGCTGCTGACACAACGTCCGGCCACCATCAAATTGCGGCTGCCCTTGGGAACCAGCGCTCGCAGCGGGATGGTGGGCACGGTGCCCGGTTTTAATGGTTGTGGCTTCACGCCTGTTTTGGTGTGCAGATCGACCGGGTAAAACGCATAGCAGATCGCATCGTCAAAGACGCGTCCCGAGGTATAGTCGTGGACCGTGATCAAGGTCTCGCCTTGAATGCGGTAGCTTTCCCGGAAACCGGTTTCGGGCTGCAAATGCATCAGACGCTTTCCTGATTGCCGAACCTTATTGAGGATCGTCTTGCGACCGGTCAAATTTGCCTCAGTCGCAGTTCGCGAGTTGGTTGAATCTGCGCCGTGAACGTACAGCCGATGGATTTGATTTCGCCCCGGCTCGTGGGCTTCCCCCAGCATGAACAGAAACGAACCCGGTTGGCGTTCGTCCTCGCGCAACCGCGGCAGCCCCAGCAGCCCCACCACTTCTGCTCCTCCGGTGCAGTCAATAATCTGCTTACAGCGCACCCGTCGCCGGGTTCCGAAACCGACGCAGTCGACCTGCCAACCCCCATCGATTTGGATGACCGCTGCGGGAAATTCATAATACGCGATCGACACGCCCGCATCGGCGCACTTTTCTTCGGCCAAGATCGCGTACAGGAACTGATTGATGTAAACCTGATTGTGCCAGTGCCGCTGGGGCACCTTGGCGAAGTTAGGAAGTTGGCCTTCATCCAGCGCCACACACTCCTTGACCAGCTCCCAGCCGATACCGGCAATCACTTGCTTTCCCCAGGCATCAAACAATCCCGGAAATGCCACGCCGCCGGTCGTCATCGTACCGCCCAGTTGGCTGTTGCGTTCCACCAGCAGAACGCTCGCACCGGCGCGTCCGGCCTGAATGGCGGCGATGGTCCCCGCTGTACCACCACCGACAACCAGCACATCGACATCGACGGTGATTTCGGGTTCGGCCGCACGGGGCAGGTTCGATGCGTTGACCTCGGTGGTCGAGGCAATGCTAAGCCCCAAGCCGGCGGTTCCAATGACAGAAGATTGGATAAAATTCCTGCGATTGCTGGTCATATTTTTGTCTCGCGGGTGCTTGATTACGTCAAAACGTGTGGCTGGGGGGTTCAAGACGGAGGTTGTGAGCAGTAAGGTTATCACCGAAAGAGAATACTTTTCCAAACCCAAGTCTTTGCGAAGTTGCCAGGACCCCCATTTGCTTGTTATCTTTTTCGCATTAACTCCGACATTGCCACCGCACGCACAATGTCTCTTAATCCGTACTCGTTGCTTTTCGCTTCGGCAACGATCACTTGGATATCGTCCGCATCGTCGATCGTCAGCACACGGCGTAGCGCGTACGTGCACAGGTGTTCGACGAAGGCTTGTCGGAACCGATCTTGATCTTCCAGCAACAACTGTTTGAACTGCTGGATGTCTTGAAACTGCCGGCCATCGGGCAGCACGCCTGATGCATCGACAGAGGGATCGGCACCTTTACCGCCATCAACACTTTCATGCGTCCGCCACTGCCCAATCGCGTCATATTGCTCGAACGCGAACCCCAGTGGATCGATCCCGCGATGGCAAGCGGCGCAACTGGCGTTTTGGGCGTGAACGGCCAGCCGTTGGCGAATCGTCACCTTTTCTCCTTCGGGCGGTACCGGTTCGATCGGATCGACGTTAGCCGGGGGGGGCGGCGGAGTCTTGTTGAAGATTGCCTCGCTAAGCCAAACCCCGCGATGCACCGGGCGTTGCCGCGTACCGTCGGAAGTCAGCCCCAGCACCGCCCCCATGGTCAGCAGTCCACCGCGATGATCCTCGGGACCGAGCGATACGCGTTGGAACCCGTTCGACTTCGGCTCCGGCAACCCATAAAAATCGCACAGCCGAGCGTTGGCCATGGTCCAGTCGGAATCCAAAAAGTCATGCAAGGGTCTGTTGTTGCTGAACAGCTCCCGGAAATACTCGATAACCTCCGAACGCAAGCTGACTTCCAACCAGTCGTCATAGTTGGGGTACAGTTTGCTGTCCGGCGGAAACATCCCCACGCGGTGCAACTGCAGCCACTGCCGAGCAAAGTCGTCGATGAAGCGATCGATCCGGCTGTCCGTCAGCATCCGGTCGACTTGGTTCGTCAAACCGTCGCCGCGTAGGTCAGCATTGTCCGCCGCAGCGAACAGCCCCTCGTCCGGCATCGAACTCCACAGAAAATACGACAGCCGCGTGGCCAGTTCCCAATCGGTCAAATGCTCGCGGTCATCCGGTTCGCCCTCAACCACATAGAAAAAGTTACGAGAAGTCAGCAAGCCCTGTAGCGCAACCCGATAGGCCTCGGCCAGCGTTTCGCCCGCCTGACGCAATTCCGTGTAGGATTGCAGGTAATCCTCCAGTTCTTCCGGCAGCACTGGCCGTCGCCACGCCCGCTGGGCAAAACGCAGCAGATGTTCCGCGACCATCTGGGTACTGGCATCGTCCGGCGGTATTACATCGGTCCGTCGCGCCTGTTCCGCTGGCGTCTGCAGCGGCCCTTCCCACTCAACCCAATCCAACAACACGATGGAAAACAAACCGTTCCCCTCCCCGTCAAACATCTGCGGGGCGTTCGGGTTCAACAGCATGGTTTCGCTGGTGTGCGTGAACAGATATGCAGTCCGGCTTCCCAGCGCATGGCGAAACGCTCCGCCGCGTCTTTCGTCCAAAACATCGGTGGCCACGACGGCAAAGTGCAGCGTCGTCGGCATCTCCAGGAATACTTCAAACTCGTAAACCTGCGGTTCGTCCTCCGCGGCCGTCACGTCAAATTCGATCAAACCGGCCACGGTGGCACTGCTGGTCTGCTTGCCGATGCTCAGGTGCGCTGGCTGGCCCCCCAGCGGACGCATCCCGCTGGCCTGGATTCGGACCTTATACAACCCGCTGTGTTCCGGACCGGTTTTTCCGAACCAACCGGGCGACAACGCCGTTTTGACTTGACCGGGGAACAGTAGATTACGCAGGGGTCGGGTGATCCCCAGCCGCTGCAACGCCTCCTGCTGCGGCTTGCCACCGCCATAATGCAGTTCCGCCGCAGTCTTGCGGACTGTACGCGACCGCAACGGTTCGGAGGGGAAAGCACGGTCCAACACCAAGTCGGCCGCGCGGTAGTAACGATCGATGTGCGAGGGGGAAAGCGTCAGTTCCGAGCCGATGCGTTCGAACCCATGCCACAACGTATCTTCATTCAATCCGCCGGGCTGAGTCGGATCGTAACGCACGCCCAGCAGATCGTAGACTGTGTTTTGGTATTCCGTGCGGCTGAGCCGATAATGGGCCACCGCCGGGCG
>SLFV01000001.1 GCA_007124075.1 Roseimaritima sp. | reverse complement strand
GCACATCATCCACCTGCCCAATGCCCAACAGGTCGTCGTAAGCAAGCGTGGCGGGTGGTTTGGAGTGGCCCTTGCGACGTGCCGCGGCACCGTACAGCGTGTCGTGGACCAGCGAGCTTTTTCCGCTTCCCGAAACGCCGGTTACCAGGCACAACACGCCCAGCGGAAAACGCACGTCAATGTTCTGCAAGTTGTTGCCTCGCGCCTGACGCAGTTCCACCCAGCCTGCGGGCTGGCGACGCCGGTGCGAGATCATGGTTCCGCCACGCCTTCCCGTCAGAAAGTCCGCCGTGATCGAACGCGACGATTGAACGAGTTGTTCGGGGGTGCCTTGAAAGACGATTTCCCCCCCCGCACTGCCCGCTTCGGGCCCAATTTCCACCACCTGATCGGCTCGATGAATCATCAACGGATGATGCTCCACAATCACCACCGTGTTGCCACGACTCCGCAATTGCCAAATGGAATCGATCAATCGCTGCACGTCCTCTGGATGCAACCCCGCTGTTGGTTCATCCAGAACGTACAACATGTTGACCAGACTGCTGCCCAACGCACCTGTCAACGCGACTCGCTGCGTTTCCCCCCCAGACAACGTGCGCAGTGGCCGCTCCAGTTGCAGGTAGCCCAACCCGACGGATTGCAGGAACCCGAGCCGCGTGCGAATTTGACGCAGCATCTCCGCTGCAATGCCATGCTGACGCTGCGAAAGATTCGGTGCGTCGAAAAAAGCTTTCGCTTGATCGACGGACATAGCTGAGATTTGCGCTATGTTGTGACCGTCAACCTGAAAGGCTAGGGCTTCGTCGCGAAGTCGCCTGCCTTCGCACCCTTGGCATCTAGTGTAACTGCGGTATCGAGCCAAGAAGATGCGGGTCGACATTTTGTATTTACGCCGTTCCAGCCAGTCAAAAAAACCGCGAACTCCGCCAAATGCGCGTGCAGGAATCCCATTCTCCACTTTTTCCAGTGCATCAGCGGGTAGATCCTGAAAAGGGACATCCAACGGGATGGCGGATTCATCTGCCAACGCGACCAGTTCGTCCCATTCATGGCGATAGGATGGCGTGTTCCAAGGTGCGATGGCTCCTTCGCGGAGTGATTTGCCGGGATCGGGAACGACCAGATTCATGTCAATCCCAACCTGTTCACCAAAGCCTTCGCAGGTTGGACACGCCCCCAGTGGATTGTTGAAATGGAATAAACCCGGCTGTGGGAGTGGGAATTCCAACGCACAGTATTCGCAGCGATAGGTTCGCGAAAAACGCCGCAATTGCCACGGACTTTGGTCGATCGTTACGACGTCCGTCTGCACGTTGTCCGCGGGCTCGGCCTGGATCAGAGCGACGACCTTCCCCAGCCCCGCAGTCATTGCGGCTTCCAAGGATTCGGTCAGCCTTTCCAGCGGATCGTTCGTGCGAACGCGGTCCACAACCACCATGGCGGTCGCTCCCTCGGGCGGCAACGCTTTGGCCAGTGCGGAACGATCGTTGTCAGACAGACGAAACGTCTGGTCACCAACAATCAATCTGACAAAACCTTGTTGCTGCAAAACCTCCAGCGTCTCAACCGCCTCGCTGCGTTGGCCCAAAACGACTTCAAAAACCAGCAACATTCGCCGGGACGGTTGCTCTTGCTGCAATGCCATTGCAATCGATTGCGGATCATGAATTTCGACTTCCCGCCCACAACGATGGCAGAACAGGCGTGCAATTTTGGCGAATAGCAGACGCAGGTGATCGGCGATTTCGGTTGCCGTCGCTACCGTGCTGCGATTGCCGCGACTGCCCCCTGCACGTGTCACCGCGATCGCGGGGGGAATTCCTCTGATCATTTCGCAGTCGGGTTTGTCCAGTCGCTGCAGGAATTGCCGTGTGTAGGCCGAAAAACTTTCGATATATCGACGCTGCCCTTCAGCGTACAACGTGTCGAGCGCAAGGCTGCTTTTGCCGCTGCCCGAGACACCACAAAACACAATCAATTGACCACGCTGCAGGTCCAGGTCAATGCTTTTCAGATTATGAACGCGGACTCCGCGCAGCCGGATCGCGGTGGCAGAAGGAATTTGAGTCATAGTTTCTGATGCAGGCACTGTCTCAAGCATTCCGGTATTAGTTTCTCACGGGTGGTTCTAGCCGTAAGTTATCGATGTAAACCGTAAACGGCTGCTGGATGTCGTTGAATAACCACTGCAACGATACGATCCGTCGAAGCTCAAGCTCACGGTTCCGGGGACCGGCGGCAATATCCGACACGGAAACGGTGATCGTTGTAGTTTGCCCCGCGAGAAGCTGAAAGTCTTGTACAAAAGCGTCGTGGTCATTGACGAAATCGGGGCGATCAGCGATCCGTAAACGTACGGTTTCTGCTGGCCGAGGACTGTCCTGGCTCAGGTAAAATTCAACCTTCAGTTGCTGATATTCCGACCAATCTTGCCGAAGGTTTCCCATCACCATGACCGGGTAGGCACCAGGTTCGACGATCAGTTTGCCACTAAAACGACCTTCCGTCACGTGCCGCATGCTCCGCTGCAGGCTGATGTCGCGACGCCACCAGCGTTGCAGTTCGGCATCGGACTCAAAACGAGCCAATAGGGGAAAGTCGCGAAACTGTCGGTAACCATCATGTACGATCAATGCGGGATGGTACGAAATTGCGAAACCCACGATTACGACTAGCAGGCACAAAGCCGACCTTCGCAGCCGGTTCTCCACTCGCCATGCAGACCAAACAACTGCTCCAGCGCACACTCCCGTGACGTTTGCCAGCAGATCGTGCCAACTGGGAGAACGACCGGTCAACCACTGAGCCCCCTCCAGCGTCGCAGCTCCCACCGCCAAACAAACGACAACTTTCCTTGGATGCCGTTGTTGGCTTGAGTTGCCGCGTTCCCACAATCGCAACACGTACCAACAAACGCCAGCAAACGCGGGAAAGTGGATCAGATCAAATACCGCTCCGGCATGCCGACCCGAGAACGGCGACGGAATCAGGACCGCTGCCACAACGACCAGGGCCAACATTATCAAGGACCATCGGTCACCCGGTTTAACCAGCGGCAACAGCGTCATCTATCCTGAAAACGGCGCATGTACTGGATGCTTTCCGTCACGATCCGTTCCACGCCGGGTTCGTAATCGAAAACCTCCACACTGACCCAGCCTTGATAATTCACATCACGTAACGCCTGAAAAATCGGCTGGAAGTCAATTTCCCCCATCCCCGGTCCAAGCAGGTTGGCATCGTTGGCATGGAAGTGCAGTAATTGCGGGGCAGTGTCCGCAATGATTTGCGGAATCGGAATCGACTCGCTAGACATCGCTTTAACATCGAGGTGGACCCCGACCGAATGATGCGGTATCCGATCGGCCAATGCGCGAGCCTGCTCAGCAGTGTTCAGGAAATTTCCTTCGCTCGGTCCCAACGGCTCCAGGGCCAGCAGCGTATCGGTATCGCATAGCGTCGGTACCACCGCATCCAAAATCTCACATGCGTTGTCTAACGCTCGCTCCATCGTCATGCCCGCGGCAACATTGCGTTGCTGAGGCGACCCTAAAACCAGCACTTTACCCCCCAGATCGCGGCACAACCGAGCCAGTTCGCACAAGTAACTGGCAGTGCGTTTACGAACCTCAGCGTCATCGCTGGTCAGGTGGAACCCCTTCGTCTTTGCTAACAACCAATGCAGGCCGATGATATCCAAGCCAGCCGCCTCGACCTGCCGCCGATACTCGACTCTTTGCCGCTGACCGAATTGATACAGATCATCGGTCAACATGAAGGGGGCTACTTCCCAGCCGGCATAGCCCGCCTGGGCCGCATACGCCACGGCTCGCTCAAGCGGCCAATCGCCGAAGGTTTCATTGCAGATCGCGAACTTCATGATGGGTACCTTTCACACGCAGGAAACGTTGTTAAACAATCGGCAGATCAAAGGCGATCGGTCATTCCAGTCTGGGCCGTTCATCTCGCATAAATCTAATGACCATCACGTAACCGATAGCCAAGAAAATTATCCAATTCGGGTTCCTCCTCGATCGCTTTGACGGTCCGTTCGATATCGTATTCGACCCGCCGAAAGCGAACACTCTGCCCATCGAACAGAACGTAACAGCTCCTTGGATCCTGGTCGCGCGGCTGTCCGACGCTGCCGACGTTAATCATTGCCTTTTGATCCGTCGGGAACTGAAATGCATCGGGGATGTCGGCGCTGCGTGTAAACCGCATATCGCTGGTAAAAATCCCGGGGACATGGGTGTGACCTTGGAAACAAATCCAGGGAACGAGTGAAAATAGTTTCTCCAATTTTCGAGGATGGTTGGCATCCTCCGGAAAAACATATTCGGTCGTCGGACTGCGTGGCGAACCATGCACGTACAAAATGTTATTCTCACGTTTGACTCGCGGCAGATTCAGCAAAAACTCCATCCGTCGCCGGCTAGCCTCCGGCCCATCGGGACCACATTCAATTTGCGAGCGAGTCCAAAAAATCGCTTGTTCCGCCGCCGAATTGAAGCCCTCTGGATCAAATAGAGCGCTGTTATCGTGATTTCCTAGAATCGAAAATTCAAAACCTAACGCAACGTCCAGGCAGGCACACGGTTCTGGACCATATCCCACGGTATCACCAAGACAGATGATCTTGGAAACATTTTGAACAGCGATGTCTTCCAACACCGCTTCCAAGGCGGCCAGGTTCCCGTGAATGTCACTGATTATGGCTCGCACCGTCACGTTAAAATCACCGTCCTTGTTTCAGCCGGTCGCCCAGCATGTTGGAAAGATCGGGTTCTCGGTAGATCTTCTCAGCCGTCGCGTTGAAATCGTAAGGCACCCGCCGGTACTGTATCTTGGCGTCCGTCGTGCTGAGGATAAGGTAACAGGCTTGGTTGTTGTCGTCGCGGGGTTGCCCAACACTACCCACATTGATCATCAGCTTTTCATCCCCCAGTGGGTATTCATAATTACACTCCTCCGGGCGAATGAACTCGCAATGGGTCGTAAAGATCCCGGGTAGGTGAGTGTGCCCCATGAAGCAAAACTGTTCGACCTTCCCAAACAAGATTTCCAGCTTCCGCGTATCGTAGATGTATTCCGGAAAAACGTACTCGTTAGTCGCGTCGCGCGGCGAACCATGAACAAATAGATACGGGTCTTCGCGACTGGTGCGCGGCAGTTCGCCCAAGAAATCCCAGCGACCATTGACCACCTCGCTGCCACCCGACCCGCGGTCTAACTGGTCGCGTGTCCAATAGATCGCTTGCAAGGCAACCGGATTGAAACCCTCGGGATCGAACAGCGCCGCCTGATCGTGGTTTCCCAGAATCGTTTTCGCGCATCGGCGCATGACCAAATCCAAGCACTCGCAAGGATTCGGTCCGTAACCGATCACATCCCCCAGACAGTAGATCTCATCCACATTCTGCTGACGGATATCCTCCAGGACCGCCTGAAGGGCCTCCAGGTTCCCGTGAATATCGCTGATTACGGCACGCTTCAATCGACTGATCCCGTCGTTGGTGTAAAACTATGAATTGCCTTCGCCTACCGCCACGATCGCATTGACGCTCAGGGGGATACCGCAATGATTGTAAGGCGAATCGAATTTTGACAGCAATCCCACAACATCACCGAATCCCGGAAAATCATGGCGTCCCTAGGATGGCAACTAGCGATTCAGACGAGCGGACGAGAAGGTTCGCTGGCGTTATTGAATGGTGAACATTTGATACGAACGTACCCGCTTTCTGCTCAGCTTCGCACCGCCGCCGCGATTGGCCAAGCGATGCAGGAGGCACTTCGGGCGCTGGAACAAGCCGGGGACCATTTGGAATTTGTGAGCGTGGCGGTCGGACCGGGGTCCTTTACCGGGCTTCGGATCGGAGTCACGGCCGCCAAAACGTTGGCCTACGCGTTGGATTGCCCGGTGGTAGCGATCGATACGCTGCAAGTGATTGCGGCGCAATCCTTCCCACTGGAACACAATACTTGCAAATTAATGGTAGCCAGCAGGGCCTACCGGCAACAAGTCTTCACGCGAACGTTTACCGACAAGAATGTGCATTCGGGACGCTCCGAGGTAATGTCAGAATCGAATTGGCTGGCAACAGTAGCGAGTTTGCCCGCGGGGAGCGTGATCGCTGGCGATGCAATCGATACGCTCCGCAAGCAAGTCGATGCCCCACAGCCTGAACGCGCCGGGAAAATCAGCAACGCGTTCACCTTGGTCCCTGCGTTCAAGGCGCAGCCGCAAGCCGCAACAGTGGGTAGACTGGCAGCGAACGAGTCTTTTTTCAGGACACGGTGCGGGGCGTTTGAGCTGTTGCCCAGGTACCTCCGCCCCAGCGCAGCGGAGGAAAAGCGGAGGTCGGCCGAGCATTCGTGACGGCGTGCTAGCCAGCCGTTTCCCCACGACTGATGCACGCTGGTGAATCTATCGCTGGCATTACGGAATGTTGCCCTGCCCGTGCGACGCAACGCCGGTTGTGGGGGAGCTACCGATGACCGTGTCCAGCGTCCAGTGTCGGTCGCTGGTGACGCTCACGCTGTCATGCGGCAACCCAGCCTGTTGGGCTAACCGCTTTGCCTCGGCGAGCGTCAACGCTGCGTGCAAAGACTGTCGTAACAGTTGTTGTGCCTGTAATGCTTGGTCGCGTGCGTGCTGCTGGACCAGGTCCTCCACCGCCTGGCTGCTGTCGGGTCTCAATAGATCGCGGTAGAAAATGCGGCCTCCGGGCTTCAACAACCGGATCGACTGCCGCAGCACGACAAGCGGATCGGGGACGTGGTGCAGCAGTGAGTTGGAAACGACGGTATCGAACAACGGATCAGTGAACACCTCCATTATCTTAGCGTCGGCGTGCTCCAGTTGAATGCGGTCCAGCAAGCCGGCGATATCAATGTTCGTCCGTGCTAGTTCCAGCATGCTGATTGCAGCATCCACCGCCATAACACGCACTGTCGGGAGTCGCTGGCACAGCAAAATCGGAATGCGTGCGGTGCCGGTACCCAAGTCCAGCACATCGGGACCGACCGCTCCGGCGGTCACCAGGTCTTCCACAAAACGTGTGTTGACGCCCAGGTGATCCATTTGGTCGTACAACCAACTGTCAGCGGAATCGTCGGTCCATTCGGGTTCCAGTACGCGATTGAGCATTGCTTGTCGGCTGGGTAAAGGACAGGGAAAGGCGACCGAAAGGTTTTACGATTGAAGCGTGTCCGTGATCGGCTGAGGTTGCTGTTGGCTGGCGCAGTGCAGTGCACCCAAGCCCCATGCCAAATCAGCGGCGTCGACACCGATGACCTCCGTGCGGGGCAAAAGGTTGCGGAGCATCGACACCGCGACGCGGTCGGTTGCGGGGTTGCGAAACTGCGGAACAAGGACGGCTTGATCTCCGAGGAACAGGAAATTGCAGTAGCTCTCCGGAACGCGTTGCCCATCGATCCAGCGTGGCGGAGGGCAAGGCAAGGCATGCACTTGGACGCTCGGTTCGGTTTGCCGACCCCAAATTTGCAGTTGATCTAAGTTGCGCTGCAGAGCTGCGTAGCTGGGGTCACCGGGTTCCGTGCTGGCCGCCACGACAACGTTCATCGGATCGATGAAGCGGGCGATCTGGTCGATATGTCCATCGGTATCGTCACCATCCAACCCCCCTTCATCCAGCCACAAAATTTCCGTTGCTCCAAGGCAACGATGCAGCTCGCGAGCAATGTCGTTCTGGTTCCAGCCAGGATTGCGAGAATCGGTGACTAGACAACTACGTGTCGTCAAAAGCCGGCCTTGCCCGTCTCCTTCCAGGGCCCCTCCCTCTACTGTCAGCGGGCTGGAGACCGCGTCGACACCAGCCCAGCCGCAGATCTTCGCTGCCGCCGCAGCATCGTCATCCCAGGGAGGGTATTTTCCTCCCCAGCAGTTATATCGCCAATCGATCCCATGGATCTTTCCGGTGTGGATCGCTTGCACAAATGTCGGGCCGTAGTCGCGGATCCAGCAATCGTTCGTCGGGCAGTCATGCGTCGTTACGTTGCCGACGTTCTTTAGATAGCAAGCCGCAATCGTGGCTGCGTGCGGTGGGACCAGCAGTTCGACCGGCAAAACCTCCGCGACCTGCCTGATGAACCGTGTGAAAGCCTGCGGGATGTGTGGAAATCGCCCCGGCCAAGTCTGGAGGTTGTGCGGCCAGGCCAACCAAATTGCGACCATCGGTTCCCATTCGGCGGGCCAGCGAAAGTCCGAACCGGGCTGATATAAGGCAGCGGTCATACGTTATTCGGG
>SLFV01000172.1 GCA_007124075.1 Roseimaritima sp. | reverse complement strand
GCAAAACGCCAGCAACTTGCGGACCTGCGTTCCAAAATGACGGTATTGCAGGACCAGTACGACCAGGAAAGGGCACGCCTGGAACGCAAGGGAGGCAGTACGGCCGATCTGCGTTTTGCACAGGAGGATCGCGAGGTTGCTGCCAGGATTCTGGGCATGTTGAATGAACGCATTGCCGCCATCCGGACCGAGAGACAGCGGGGAAGCGGAGTTTATTCGCTCAGTGCGGCCACGGTACCGAACTCCCCGATTGAACCGATTCCATTAAAGAAAATGATCGTTTTCGGTGGTGGGGCCTTTTTCTTGCCCTTCATGCTAGGGTTGCTTTGGGAATTGCGCGCGAAGCGCATTTCTGATATTTCGGCGCTCGAAAACCGCAGTTTGGCCCCCGTGATGGGAGAGGTTGCCCGCATTCCGTCGAAAGTCAGTTCGGGACGCAGGCAGCGTGTTTTTGAAGAAAGTATCGATAGCTTGCGCGCAAACTTGATGCTTTCGAAAGAAACCCGGAATGTCCGATCAATCACGATCGCTAGCAGCATGTCGGGCGAAGGCAAAAGTAGCGTTTCATCGCAATTGGCTATCTCCTTGGCCAAGGCGTGCGGCAAGACAGTACTGCTGGTCGATGCTGACCTGCGGAGTCCCGACCAGCATAATGTCTTTGGTTTAGACATGGGCCCGGGGCTGGCGAGGGTGCTGTCCGGGGAATCGGGCTTTGATGAGGCAATCGATAAATCTCTTGGCGATTTGGTCCATGTGATGCCTGCAGGGATTATGACGCAAAGCCCTCATCGTCTTTTGAACGCTTCGGCAATTCGTGATTTGATCGATCATGCCTTAGACAGTTACGCGTTTGTTGTAATCGATACGGCACCTGTACTGGCGGCTGGTGAATCGTTAGCGATCGCCTCGGAAACCGATGCTACATTGGTTTGTGTGATGCGTGACCTAAGTCGCACCGAATCGACGTTACGAGCGCAGCGACGATTGGAGGCGGCGGGCGCTAATGTTGTCGGCACGGTCTTCAGTGGTGTCCCTTTTTCCAGTTACTCGTACCGCTATGGCAACTACAAGTACCTTACTGCCGGGAAGCCCAACGGTTAATCGCCTTAGGGCCCATTTCCATGCCGAAACCCTACGGGGAGATCGATCGTGCGTTTGGGGCAGGTTCATTTTCAATCTTGAGGGCGCAGGCTACGCTCCCACCGATTCCCAACTTCTTGCCCTGTGTGTGCCTGAATTCAATGGCACCGAACCCTTTTCTCAACCGATCCTTAGCAACTAAGCGAGCCGTTGCAGACCAGCGTGCTTTTGCATCTTGCCTTTCAATGCTGCAACCATGACCTCTGAATTATCATCTTCGGAACCGCCTGATTCGGGTTCCCACTCCGCTAGCGCCGACTCCGCTCCCATCGATTCCGAAGGGCCAAAGCACCAGTCGTCTCGGCCACGAATTCACTGGAAGTGGAATCGCCGACTGTTGAAACGTTCCGTTTTGATTTTAGGAATCCTGCTGCCAGTGCTGTTTGCGGTTCATTGGTGGCAAAGCCGTGCGATTGCAGGCTCCCTGCAAGCAATGGCCCAACGTGCCGAACAGTCAGGTGATCTGGAGAACCAGATCCGCTGGTTGAAACAGTATCGACTGATAGCGCCGAAGGATCTGCAGTCGCAGGTCGATTTGGCAGATGCCTGCGATCATGCAGTCGATTTACCCCCCGCAAATCGAATCGATCGCGTCGATCGGGCACGGACGGCGCTTCGGGATGCCGTCGCTAAACTGCAGCAGCATGACGACTGGGCTGAGGTTACGGAGCGGCTGCGACGTCGATTGATTTCACGACTACTGCAATACGGCGGGCGTTTCGCAAGCGACGTTCAACGACACGTCATCGCCTTGGATGCTGCCCAAGGCGATGCCGAGGCATTACGAGCGACCGCGTATTCCTTGATCTCTCGGCGAACCGAATCTCCGTCAACGCGAAAGCCTGATGAGACTTACGAACGAGAAGATAACTATTGGGGATGGCTTTACCAGCAAGCAATGGGTGACGTGCTTCAACTTGCATGGCAAGCAAACCCGAACGAACTGGCGATTGTGGGTGTCTTAATTGAACAGGCTTTGACCCGGCCCCAGCTTTTTACGGGAACCGTGGTGGACACATCCGCCCCCGACCCTTGGCAAATTGCCGCAGAAATCGCGAGCGATTTGCTGGACCGTACCGAGGACGGCCAGGCGCAATGGATTGCCTATCAATACTTACAACGCACGGACCCCGATTCCGCCACTGCAACGCTGGCACAGCAGGCCCAACAAGCAATCAAGCGTTTGCAAGTGGTTGGTGCGGAAATCGCCGCCCAAGACCAGGAAGGGGATTCACAAACGGGAATTACTCAGGCCATCTTGCCTGCTGCGGAGCGCAGTCAGTCGTATGTGCCTTTCTGGGATTATGAAATTTGTCTTGCGTACGCCCTGCAGCGATCGGTTACTCCCGATTCGCCTAATCCGACGGATGACGGCTTTGCCACCGAGGAAGCTCGGGTGCAAATGCTGGATGCATTGGTAGAACTGCCTTTGATGGACGTCTCGCGAACCAGTGCAGAAACGGCTTTTCTCAATCGGGGACAATTCGATTGGCTGGCTGGGCGTCGCGATCAGGCTTGGCAGACCTGGAAACGTGGCATTGACCAGTTAGCCGATGATTCACTGAATTTGCAATTAATCTTCGTGTCAACGGTCGCGGAATTTGGCGACTTGGATGCTGCACGCAAAGCCAACGATGACCTGAACCGTTTGATTCGTCGCAAGATGCAGCAACTTTCGGGTGTTGATGGAGCCAGATTTTCTGCGGCACGACGGTCCGAACTGGAGACACAGCTAGATCAAGCGATTTGGACAAACCGGTTGATTGAGGGACAAATCAAGCTGCGTGCGGAGAACTACGACCCGGCCATCAAACAGTTGCAAGCTAGTCTTGATTCTCAGGTATCGATACCAGATCGGCAGCGAACCGTCGCCGCGACACTGCTGGGAACCGCCTACGAGCAGCTGCAGCTATGGGATCTCGCTGCGGCCGCCTTCGAGCGGGCTGCCGGTTTGGCCCCTGATCAGCCACAACATCGCATTGCGGCCGCCCGCAGTTGGACCACTGCGGGGAATTTTCAGGCTGCAGAGCGTCATTGGCGAGCGTTGGACAGCGGATCGTTACCCGTTTTGCTGCAGCGGGCACGCTTAATGGTGCAGCAACAATTGGCGTTGCCGCCACCGTCGCGTAACCTAAAAAACATCTCCAACTCGATGGACAAGCTTCGGCAACAAATCCAACGGCTTCCCGCGGAAGCGACCCCGCAACGTGACATGTTGATGGCACAGTGGCAACTGATCTCATTGGCAATTCAGCCAGAGGGTCAGGGCAAACAGGCTGACAGTATCGATTGGTTGCTGGAGTTATCCGAACAGTACCCCGACAACGAGGAGATGCAGTCAGCGGCAGCTTACGCGCTGGCATCGCGTGCAGACCAACAGCGTCTGGACCAGGTGCTATCTAGGCTGGCAGCGATCCATGGATCGCAAACAGTGGAATATGCTCTGATTGCTGCCAGGGCGGAGGTAATGGGCGGCAATTTGAACCAAGCTATTGAGCGTCTGATGGATCATGCCGCCAAGCATCCCTCTGCAGCCAAAACGGTACTGAAAGTGGCGGCCGATTACGCCGAAGCGACCGGCGACCGTCAGCAGGCTTATGAATTATTGCAACAGATTCCACCGCCAGAACGCGGAGCGGTTCATCTATTCCAGCTCTTTTCAATCGCAAACATTCGTGAAGCAACCCGGCCCTTGGATGGCACGGCACCTGCATTAGAAGGCGAGTCCGAGCGTTGGGAGCAAGAGCTCCGCAAGCTTGAAGGCGAATCGGGAACATGGTGGCGATTGGCAAGGGCGACTCGTTTATTGCGTCTCGCTTCGCAAGAAAACCCCAACGACCAAAGGCGTCGGGAAATCCTGCAGGAAGTCGAGAGGTTGCAAACCACAATCATGGCTCGGCGCCCACAGTGGGCTCTCGCTTCGACGCTGGTAGGTCAAACCGCGATGGTCCGTGGCCAAACACAACGGGCAATCGAACGGTTGCGAGAAGGGATTCGTACCGGTGATCGTCGTGCGTCGACAATCCTGATGCTGGTTTCCCAGTTGACCGCGGCGGGGAAGACCGACGAAGCCGAACGCGAACTTGCTTGGTTCGCACAATCGACGCAGTCGGACCCCACGATTGCGACGTTGTCGATCGCCTTGTCGGAAAAGAGGGGGGAGCTGAGACAGGGCCTGGAAATGGCACGCGCGATGACCCAAGCCAACCCTGATGACCCCAACGGCTGGCTGCTGCGTGGGCAAGTGGCCGCCGCGACATTATTGGAGTCGGAGGGTTCGGAGGAAACGGAACAAAATTCCGAACTGCTGGCAGAGGCAAATTCTTCGTACCGTCGTGCTTTGAAGCTTTCCAAAGACAGCAGCCTGCAGGCTTACCAATTGTTGGCCCGTTTGGCATTTTCTCAGTCCGATCCGCAACTCCAGCAAATCTTGGAACAAGCCTTGAAAAGCAATGTGGCCGAACCACGGAGGTCACTGTTTGTTGCTTCTAGCTACTTGCAAATCAACGAACCCGACGCGGCCCTACCGGTGTTGAATCAGGCTCGCAAAAACTCGCCGCAAGACCCGGATCTTCTGCTGGCATTTTCGGACTACTATCGACAGGTGCGTGATGACGCACAATCGTTGGCGATGCTGGAACAGGCCTATCAAGCAGCCCCGACGCGTCTGGACATTCGCAACCGCCTGGCAATTGCTCTGGCACTGCGGCAGGGAGCAGAAATCCCATGGCGTCGGCTGGATCAGCTTTTGCAATCCGAAGACACCTCATCGCAGTCGAACCGGTTGCTGTATGCCCTGATTTTGATGCAACGTGGTGATACGGAACAGCAGGAGCAAGCGGCTACGATCCTGCGTCAGTTGATTCGCCTCGGAGGCGAGCAGACAGATGACGCGATGCGACTACTGGCTGCGTTGGAGACTCGCCGCTGGGTCCTGGGCAGCGAGCAGGAGCCGGAATCTGCGAGCTCACGTCGGTTTCTCAACGAGGCACTACGGTTGTACTCCGAAATGACACGCCGCGTCCCTCCCGCCCCGATTGACCTGTATCGGCACGGCGATCTGTTGCTACGCGCCGACCAACTAGATCAGGTTCCCGGGTTGGCGGATCGCTTGGACGCGGTTGCACTTGGCACCGGCCGGGGGCTGGAGCTACGACTCCGCTTGGCAAAACAGGCCGGCGAAGAGGTCGACGTTGACTCCATCAGCAACCAGTGGCTGGAAAAGGTCCGGCAGGATGACGCTTTGGCTTTAGACACTTTGCTGGAAATTGGCGGCAGGACGCTTTCTAATTTGGGTTTCCATCGACAGGCGATAGATTGGTTGTCGCAAGCGTACGCGAAAAATGGCGATAAGTTTTCGGTATACGTCACTGCGCTAGCCCGTGACGGTCGGTTTCGAGATGCCGCGAAGATCTGCCAGACGCACTTCCGCAAAAACAAGGAACCCCTGGCGATCTCTACTCTGGCTGACATCGTGATCATGGGGGGGTTGCATGGCAATGTCACGGCGGAGTTGGAGCAGTCGTTCACACAGGCGTTACGTTCGTACGGCGACGACGCTCGACTGGTCGAAGCGATCGCGACGTTACGCCTTGCTCAGCACCGGTATGCCGAAGCGGTGTTGTTGTACGAACGAGCCGAGCAGTTGGCACCGCGGAACGTTCGAGTTCTAAATAATTTGGCCATGGCGCTTTCGGAGATTGATGGCAGGCAATCCGACGCTTTACCAAGAATCCAGCGAGCCATTGAAATCCATGGTCGCAGTCCCGAACTCTTGGATACGCAAGGGGTGGTCCTCCTTCGCAACGACCGCATCGCCGAAGCGATCAATGCCTTGCAAGAAGCCAGCGCGTTGTCTGATGACCCCAGGTTTCGATTCCATCTCATCAGTGCTTTGGTGGCGGCCAATAAAACGGAGGAGGCAAAGCTGCATTGGGAAAAACTGGATTTTGCTGGACTGACGGGGTCGGTGCTGACACCTGCTGAACGAGATGAGATCACAGAACTGGAGCGTTTGTTTCGCTAAGCAATGCTTGATCAATCGCAACCTATTTAAAAAAGATACTCCATGCGTCATTCGTCGCGAATTTTAGGGTTGGTAATCGCCTGTGGTTTGGTCCTGCTGTCTGGAGTTGTCCACGGTTACCTTGACGGACGTTGGACCCATCAACCCGATTTGCGGGAGATCGGTCAAAAACTAAATCAATTGCCCGACAGGGTCGGAGACTGGGAACTGGTCGAGGAGTCCGAATTGGGTGCGGTCGCCGATAAAATCTTAGGTTGCTACGGATCAACCGTTCGTGAATATTGGCGACCGTCGACAGGGGATCGCATCAATTTGGCAGTGCTATTTGGGCCCCGTGGTCCCATCGCGGTTCATGTTCCCGAGGTCTGCTACACCAGCAGTGGAACGGTGGCAGATGGCGAGACGATGACCGTTGACCTTGACTTGGCCGACGATCAACACAGCCTCTGGAAAGCGCGCTTCCGGCATCGGGATGCGGAATCTGCACATCTGGAAGTTTGGTACGCATGGAGCGACGGTGGACCATGGAACGCGGCAAAATACCCGCGATTTTGGCTGACCGATCGCCTGTATAAACTGCAAGTCGCTGGCGCGCCGGGAGAAATGGGCCAACCCTCACCCGTTCGGGAATTCCTTGAGGTCTTTCTACCCGTCCTCGCCTATAAAGGCATGCAGTCCGTTGCACAAACCGATTGACGCTTGTCCGTCGCCGTCCCTAAGACTAAGCATCGTGCGATAAATAACTGTTCCTTTGAACTGTCTCTCCCGGCCCTACTGTCTCTCCCGGCCCTGTGGAGCAGGAATAGCCGGGAAAGATTTAGAGAGAGGGAGAAAGGTCAGACAGTTGTTTATCGCACGATGCTTAGCGAGCGTAGCTGGGGCGATAGTCCAACGCAATCATGGCTGCCAGCCCGAGTAACAAACAAGCAAGAATCCACAGCGTTACCGTGGCCGCCGTGCGGCCCCAGCGTCGATCTACGTTTTGAATGAACTTCCAACGGTATGGTAACGACCAGATTTGACAGGCACCCAGTAACACCCCCAGCCCAACAATGGTAGCGATTGCAGAAACAAGGATCTGATCAGCACGCATGATGACGAAGCTCTGCTAGGAAAGATGCTGGCCCTGACAACCGGACGGGCAAGGGCTGTATTTCACATTAACCATCGCACGATGTCCGGAGGCGAGCCCTCTGTAAAGGAAGGTGAATCAACGTTACCAGCTTGACCGCAGCCTGCTGTACTTTGCAATGGCTGTTTGTGCTGCGTTGGACGGTCGTAGTGCCAATATTGGCCCGTGGGCACCAACCGTTCGTCGTGCGGCCATGGCTGGAACAATGGCCCACCGAGGGCCTTTGTTAACAGCCCTGAATCCATGGAAACATTCCCCGCTCGCGGTGGCACGGGACCGGCATCCGCACGCGCGCAACCGTGCAGATGATTAGGGGCATACCCGCCAACTCGATTGATGATCTGTCCAATCTGATAAAGGCTTAGACACCGGACTCCGCCGGCATGGTACAGCCCCGCCAAAGGTGTCGAAAGTAACCTTTCGTACAGCCTATTCATACAGTCGACGTAGGTTGGCGTGCGGATTTCGTCAAAATACAGCGTCGCCGGTCGTTGCTTGGAAAACCGGGACTCAATCCAGTCGATCGCCCCGGCGTGCCCGCCGAAACTCGGTCCCATCGGTAATGAGATCCGTAACACGCAAGCCAGCGGGTCGCTACCCAATACTTCCTGCTCCGCTTGCACCATTGTTTTGCCGTAGACCGTGACGGGATCGGCGATGTCGGTCTCCCGATATCCTCCCTGATCGCGTCCGGCGAAGACTAAATCGCTGGACAGATGAACCATCCTGGCCCCGTAACGAACCGCATTGCGAACGATATTTTTCGTTCCGGAAACATTCACGCGATCCGCCATCGCAGGATCAAGTTCGCACGCCTTCAGTCGGCACGATCCACCGAAACTAAGCACACTGCCGAATTGATAGCGCTCCCACAACGCGTCCATCGCCTGCTGGTCTTCGATGTTACACGCCAATACTCCATCACCCTGCAAACGCCAATTGTTTCGCGGACGAATCGCCACCAACCCCGAACCCAAACGCTTTTGAAAATGCAAATAGG
>SLFV01000543.1 GCA_007124075.1 Roseimaritima sp. | reverse complement strand
GCCGGTGCCGGTGATGTTCCGACCTTGGATTATGATGATTGGACGAAGGATTGGACCACCAGAATCGGCGTGACCCCCAGTGACAAGCAAGCGGTGGCTCCATTTCGCAAAGCGGGTGCAATGAACCCGAGAACCGCGCAGCCTAGGAATTTGCAACATGGCGCTTTTCGAGGCGGTGGCGACCCGGGCGATTTGTTTCTGCGGATTGTCCATGGGATCGAAGGGACACCTATGCCCGCTGTGACGTTAACCTCGGAATCCAGTGCGATTGGACTGACAGAAGATCAAGTTTGGGACCTGGTTAACTTCGTCAAATCGTTATCCGATCGTGATCTGCCTGCGATCGACCCGCAACAAGTTCAACTACCGGAAGGGACACTGTGACTAAGCAGCGTTATCAATCACTGGGGGCGATTACGGGTCTGATTCTAGCAATGATCATCATGGTTGCCCTGGGGCTGTCGGGCTTTTTGACCGGGGGAATTTTTGGCGCCACTGGGGCTGTGATCGGGGGCATGCTCGGCGAACGGCTGGGCAACGGAGGGAAGGGATGACAGCGCAGTTAGACGACCGAATTCCATCAAAGTGGCTCCATCGTGCGATTTGGCTGGCATTATGTTTGATCTGGCCACTGATATGGGTTGGTTCATTGGTGACGACGTATGCTGCCGGGATGTCCGTCCCTGATTGGCCGAACACTTACGGTTACAATCTTTTTTTGTATCCTTGGAAAAGCTGGGTGACCGGTCCGTTTGATCTGTTTATCGAACATGGACACCGGTTGTTGGGTGCGGCAGTCGGTTTTGCGGCCATCGGGGTCGTCATCTTGGCCTGGGTCACGGAGCGACGTCGCTGGGTGCTGGGATTGTCGGTGGCCGGTTTGTTGATGGTCATTGTCCAGGGGGTGTTGGGGGGCATTCGTGTGGTGGAAGCCGACCGCGTCCTTGCCATGACACACGGCAGCACCGCGCCGCTTGTGTTTTCGCTCTTCACGGTGTTGGTGGTGGTAACCGGTCGTTGGTGGTTCGAGCAAGGGCTGCTAGCAGGAACGCTGCCTCAGGGTGCTGCGGATCAGATGGCGGCGGCGACCGTTCCCCCAAGGCTACCCTCGCTCGTTCCGTGCATTACGGTCATCCTCTTGACGTACATGCAGATGGTCTTGGGTGCGCAACTGAGGCACGTGAGCCCGGGCGCGACCCCATCGGCGTTCATGCATACCGCCACGACGCATTTAGCTTTGGGGTTTCTGGTCTGGGGTGCATTTGCCGTCTTGGCTTTCCAAACAATGAAGTGCGGCGAAAAGTCGCTATCGCGTCCGGTAGACCTTCTGTTAATTTTAGTGTTGCTACAGATCACGTTAGGTTTGTCGACTTGGTTTGTAAAATACGGTTTACCGCTGGTCATCGATAAGAACTGGGCTGCAAACTACCTGCTAACTGCAAAACCATTTTGGGGTTCGGTCATAGTTTGTTCTCACGTGGCGACAGGTTCATTTATTCTTGCCTGCGCGGTATGGTTTGGAGCAAAGCTTTGGCGATTGAGACACGTTCGACGTCAGCGAACCGGTGCCGCAGCGCCATCGTCCTGATGTTTGCGGCTCGACATTGAAATCAGATCTTCTTTCATTTTATCAACGACACCTGGAATCATGAGCTTGGTGGCAACAACCCAATCTATTCCGTCAAAGCGTGCGGCCGATGGTCAGGCGGATAATGGTGTGCTGTCCTTGGATCGCCAGGAGAGTGGTGTTTTGGCAGGGGGGCGTCCTCAGGCTGTCGTGCGTGGTTTGCTGAGCGATCTGATTCAATTGACCAAGCCTCGCATTGTACTAATGGTTTTGGTCACTGCTGCGGTAGCGGTGGTCGTTGCCGCCGGATCACGCGTATCTGCGGTGGCGATGTTTCAAATGCTGTTGGGCACCGCTTTGGTCGGTGCCAGCGCTGGCGCAATGAATCAAATCTGGGAACGAACGATCGATTTGCGAATGCGTCGCACGAGAAACCGTCCCTTGCCTGCCGGTAGGATTTCGCTGCCTGTAGCCGCCATTTACTGCGCGGGTCTGGGACTGCTTGGAACCGCGATGTTGTACGTTTGGAATGGTTTTTTGCCAGCGTTCTTTGGGGCAATCACTTGGGTGACGTACGTTTTGATCTACACCCCGATGAAGACGCGGACCGCGTGGAACACCACAATTGGGGCGATCTCCGGCGCCTTACCGATGATGATCGGCTTTACCGCCGCGGGGGGCAGCATCACCGATCCGGTTGGCTGGTTACTAGTCAGTGTCTTGGTGGCTTGGCAGTATCCGCATTTCATGGCGATTGCTTGGATCTACCGTCGCGAATATGGAACCGCCGGTTTTCAGATGACGCCGGTTGTCGAACCATCGGGGCGTAGTGCTGGGGCTCAGGCCGTCGCTGGTTCCATCGCGGTAGTCATTTTTTCGACAGCGGTCATCGGACTGACGGCGGGGGGCTGGTTCGCATTGACGTGTTGCGTGGGGATGCTGGTGATTACGCAAGGACTGCTACGGAGCTCCCTGGTTTTCGCAACCGACCGGTCCGACAACCACGCCAGACGAATGCTGCGGGCTTCTCTAATCCAGCTCCCGCTGGTGATGCTGGTCTTTATGATCGCAGGATTGCTATCGTGACAAATCCGGTTTCTCAGACTCAGCAGATGATAACGACAAATGCTCCGGCAATTTCGGTTGAGGGTGTGTTCCACCGGTACGGTCAGCACGAAGCGCTTCGCGGCATCGACCTGCAAATCCCGACGGGTCAGATTTTTGCGTTGCTGGGGCCCAATGGGAGCGGTAAAACGACGCTTTTTCGTTTGATTTGCACGTTGATGCCACTGCAATGTGGGAGCATTAGGGTCGCCGGTGCCAGTGTTGCTCAGCGGCTGGCAGTCCGTCAGCGAATTGGAATCGTGTTCCAGGCCCCCAGTTTGGACAAGAAATTGACTGTTGACGAAAACATCGCATGTCAAGCAGCCTTGTACGGTTTATCCGGTGCTGAACTGCGGTCACGGCGTGATGAAGTGCTGGGGATGCTAAATTTAATCGATCGCCGACATGAACTGTGCGAACGCTTGTCCGGTGGCTTGAAACGTCGGGTTGAACTCGCCAAAGGTTTGCTACACCGCCCACAGGTGTTGTTGTTGGATGAACCAAGCACCGGCCTGGATCCGACCGCTCGATTGGATTTGTGGGTTGCGCTTCGGCAAATGGTCGCAGACGGGATCACCGTCGTGTTGACCACCCATTTATTTGAGGAGGCTGACAAAGCAGACACACTGGCCATTATGGACTGTGGGCAGGTCGTGTCGGTTGGCACCCCTGCGTCGCTCCGCTTGGAACTGGGGGAGGGTCTGATTATGCTGCAAACCGAGCAACCAGAGGAAGCTGCGTTGTCGCTGCAAAGTCACTTTGATTTACAGGTCCAGCAAGTTGGTCAACAATTGCGAATACAAACACCCCAGCCCGTTCAGTGGGTTTCCCGGATTGCGGATCACTTGGGCGATTCGCTGCATTCGATTACGGTCGGTCGCCCCGGTTTAGAAGATGTTTTCGTAGCCAAAACCGGTAATCCTTTCTGCAACTGATGCTTACGTTTGTCCATGTCAGCGCTTACATCACCAACCGATCCCGCCTCCCAAGCGTCCCCTGTCCCTAAGGCTGGCGATCCGCTTTCGCCACAGCCATGGGAACCAGCCGTAGCGAGCGGCTGGGGTGCGGCATGGATGCTGGCGCGTCGCGAATGGACCCGATTCTTCCGGCAGCGCAATCGCGTGACCGCCGCTGTTTTGCAGCCGTTACTGTTCTGGTTACTGTTTGGTACGGGACTCAGTGGATCGTTTGTAGCTCCTGATGGACAAGATTTCTTGCAATTCTTCCTCCCGGGAACCATTGCCCTGATTGTCCTGTTCACCGCGATTTTCGCGACGATTTCGGTAATTGAGGACCGACGGGAAGGCTTCATGCAAGCGGTGTTGGTTGCACCAGTGGGCCGTTGGCCGGTACTGGTCGGTAAGGTGGTGGGGGGTTCCGCCATTGCATGGGTACAAGCTGTTTTTTTTCTGTCCTTGGTTTTGGTGACGCAGACCGTGCCGCTAAGCTGGTCTTTGCTGCCGCTATTGGCGTTAATGGCGGCACTAGCCGTGGCGATGTGTGGGCTAGGTATGATCGTGGCTTGGCCAATGGATAGCACGCAGGGCTTTCACGCGATCATGATGTTGGGCTTGATGCCGATGTGGCTACTGAGCGGCACTTTTTTTCCGGTTCCGGCGGTGGCAGATCAACCGTTAGGCTGGGGGCAGACGCTGTTACGCTGGATCATGCAGGCCAATCCATTGACGTACACCGTCAGCGAGATGCGATCGTTGCTCTATCCACCCGCCGTTGCAGATAGCGCGGTACTGTTGACTGGTTCAGTGGTCAACTGGTCGGTCACGTTCGTTTTCATGCTGGTTACTTTCTTGTTGGCCGGTTGGCTTATGCGTGGTAGCCGAAAGGTTGATTGGGTGGCGTAATGCGGATTGCTGCACACGTGGGAATGATGCTGCTGTTGGCGGTTGGCTTCGGATTTTTGATTCGGCAGCA
The DNA here is from genome assembly GCA_007124075.1 of Roseimaritima sp. Taxonomy (GTDB): domain Bacteria; phylum Planctomycetota; class Planctomycetia; order Pirellulales; family Pirellulaceae; genus Roseimaritima. Next base: position 20,240 of record SLFV01000543.1, on the reverse strand, counting down.
ACTGTCGCAGCAGCGGCAGCAACTCTCCCAGCGGGAGGAATATCGCGGTCTGCCCGCCGATCTTCAAATGATTGATGAAGCGCGGCCAGACCGAATTGAACCCCCGCCCAAACCCGATTTACAACCGGGCGATGACTGGTTGACTTGTTTTGAACTTACCGAACGGAGTGGCCAGGTGGTGACGACCGAGTCGTTACTGGGGCAGCCCTACTTGGTTAGCTTTTTCTTTACGCTTTGTCCCAGCATTTGTGTGAAACAGAATCAGCAACTGGCGGAACTGCAAGCGGAATTTGCAGGCCAACCCGTCAGGTTTTTGTCGATCAGTGTTGATCCGGAAAATGATCGTCCCGAGGCATTGCGGGAGTATGCCAGTCGTTTTAACGCGGATCCGGAACAGTGGTTATTCCTGACAGCCGACGATCCTATTTACGTCCGTCGGGTGGGGGCTGAAATTTACCAGGTTTCCGCCGACTTGGAGCACACGGAGCGTTTCATTCTGGTGAATCCAGAAGGCGAAATCGAAGGTCTTTACATGTGGAGCTATCCCAAATCCCTCGCGCGGCTGAAACGAGATATAGCCGCGTTGATTGCGTCCCAGCCTGAATCATCGGACTCTTAGGATGATGGAAACACTGGCAGCGAATCTGCCCCATGCCACCGCATCACTTAATGCACTAGCTATCGTGCTTTTATTGGTTGCGGTCATCAAGGTCAAGGCTGGCAAGGTCCGGGCTCATCGGAATTTGATGTTGACTGCGTTGGCGGTAAGCATTTTGTTTCTGGGTTTGTACCTGCTGCACAAGTTTGCATTGTTGCAAACGACTGGCAGCACAAACAAACCTTTTCCACGCGACCCTGAGGTCGCATCGGCAACCGCTCGGTGGGTTTACTTCACGGTTCTGTTCACGCATATTCCGTTGGCTGTTACTGTGCCGGTACTGGCGATCGTGGCCGCCTGGCAGGGGCTGCGGAACCGTCGTCAAGCGCACAAACGCTTGGTTCGTTGGGCCTTACCGATTTGGTTGTACGTCTCGGTTACCGGCGTGATTGTTTACATGATGCTATATCAGATCTATGTCGCCTAACCCGATGGGAGTTGCAGTGGCGACCCTCATCCGGACACCGCGACGACGACGTTCAGAGTGGGCAAGAAAATGATCGCCAATGCGGTACATCGTCAGGCACCTAACACCCTTTTATCGATCACAGCTTGTTGGACCTTTTGCGGGCTGCTGTTCTTAATACTTGCCAGTCGTGCAATTGCTCAGACACAGGTCCATCGCGTCACCCCCGCCCAGGAGTTGTCGCTGAAACAACTGCAGCAGTTGCTAGATACCGACGAAGCCGATTCCGTCGACGCAGCGGTCCAGTTGGCCATGCAGATGATTGACGAAGCAGGGGACCGCGTCATCGCGGTGGAAGGGGTGTCGCCGACGCTAGAAGGTCACTTTCTTCCCTTTTCGCTGGTTGTTCACGATCGATTGCTGCGGTCCGGGCAAACACGCCCCGACGTCTTGAAGGCGTTCCGCTCCCGCTACGACCGTCCCGCCACCAATGCCTTGCAATCCGCCCAGCAGAGTTCGTCGCGAGCAGAACTGAGCCTTGCGCTTCAACGTTTTTTTGCGAGTTCAATTGGAGACGCCTTATTACTGGAGTATGCAGACCAATCACTCCGCCAGGGATTACCGCAACAGGCCATCGCCGCACTGGTCCGGATTGATTCGCGTTGGCAACCACATGCCACTGGCCAACACGCTGCCTCCATCGTATCTGCGATCGATTGGGAAACGCTGCTGCCAGCGATCGATCAAGCGGACCTGCCCATGCTACAGAAAATTGCTGACGAGACAGTCAGTCGACCGGGCTTTCCAATCGGAACATTCGCAGGAAGTTCCATTCCCAGCGGCGGGATAGGGCTCCGTCTGGTTTATGCCTACGGCCTGCTGGGACGAATCGACACCGCAAAAAAACTTGCGGTCATCGTCAACCATCGGGTAGCGACCGAAACCATCCGCTGGGGTGGCAGGGAAATGACCGTGGCTGAGGCGTTGGACCGTTTGTTGACACAGCTTGACACTTGGCAATTCACGCAATCGGGCAATTCGCTTCGGGAAGGCTTCGCTGCTGCGCCCAGGTGGCACAGTCCGGTACCTGGGTCGGTTAGCCTGCCCGCGGAATCGGCTCCGCGTTGGTCGTTGCGTTCGGGTGCGTATCGATCGCCGCTGCAGGTTCCGTTGGTCACCGATCGTTTGGTGTTTTTGCATACGGGTCACGAACTGGTCGCAAGATCCGTGGAGGCTGGTTGGCCGTGGCCACCGGGAATCGACTACGAAGCGATTTACGATGCGGGCACCCAACAACAAACGTTGTGGTCGCCGGTGTTTCGCCTTGATGTCCTGCCAAGATTTACGTTAGCTCACGAAGGTCGGTGGCTGGCGGGGAGGTTTGGATCGTTGACGGCGCGCGAAGATAGGTTTGAACAAAGCCAAGCGGCCAGTCAGTTGGTTGTCCTGGATTTGGATCGCGAGGGCGCGCTACAAGGTGGCTACCCGCTGACGGCGGCCCCGGATCACCACTTCGTCGGTTCACCTGTGCTGCACAAGGATCGATTATATGTTCCGTTGCAAAAAACCGACTCCTCCAGCCAAACAACCACGATCCAATGCCTGGATATTGCGACCGCTGCGGAGATTTGGAACAGTTCGCCGTTGGTCATCCAGCGACGTCGCAGCGAGGTCGCCAGTGCGGCAGAGGTGATACTGGTTGCAACCGCTGATCAAATCGTTTGTCAGATTGGCAACGTGACGGTTGCCTTGGACAGTGATCGCGGAACGCAGCAGTGGGTCGTAACCGAGCCATTACGAGAACTGGACGGCAGACCGTTTCCAGCACAGCGGATTTCGAATATCAAGTCGCCCGCCGCGTTAGCGGTTTGCCGAGCGATGGTGGTCATCGCAGCGCAGGAGGTGGATCGAATTTATGCGTTGGATCTGCACAGCGGACGCTTGCAATGGGCATCGCCTCCCGGTGTGGCCGACGACGTGACTCAAATTCACGGAATCGCCAATGACCAATTGTTGCTGAGCGGACACCATGTTTATTGGTTGCAGCCGCACTCGGGGAATTTGCAAGCGACCTTTCCTCCGCTGACCACCAGGCAGGTGGGTGCAGCACACCCGGCATACGGTCCCCAAGCCTCAGGGCATCTGTTGGGTGACAAACTGATCTGGCAACAACAGCATCAAGTCTACGTCCTGGACAGCCAGCTTGACCGGCAACCTGACCTATCGCCACTGCCACGGATCCTTTCTCATTGGCAACTTGACGCATTGGGCTTACCGCCGGTCATCGTTGCGGGCTCGGACAACCACCTCATCCTGTTCGGCCCCGACGGGGTGTTTGATTTTTCACCACGGTAATTTAAGGTCCTGCAATCTTAGTCAGCAACGCTTCAGCTAACTTAGCTAAGTTTTCGTCCCGTGCCTGCTGTTGGACGTCACCCAGCAGTGACTGCACTTCCCTGACATTCTGACGCAGCGCACCGCGGTCAACGATCAGCATAGCCGCAACTTGCAATCGGATCTGCTGCTGCATGTGGAAGATAGCATCGTCGCAGTCGGCAATCATGCTCGGTATCAGCAACAGCTCCGCAACCCGAAGAAGACGTTCGCTTGCTTGCATTGCCTGGATGGTCTTGGTCCAAGGCGGCAGATTGTCGGCGGCTGCAGGCAATTGATCAAGCGGGAGCAGCAACCCATCAAGCTGCTGGCAAATCGCCTGCCACGCCTGTTGAAAGCCGGGGAAATCATCCGATACCGCGGCCATGGTGGCTTGCAGGACCGCTGCAGGCAATTCATTGCCCGTGTGTGTGGATCGACGACTCAACTCCCCCATAAACCGGGCATCCTGTCCACCGGCGTGCGCCGCGACGGTGACCACGATCGCCAGAGCGAACGGGGGTGGCGTCACGAACTGCCGACCAAAAACAGACCCCGCCGAAGAGTCCGCCGATGTCGACGACACGTCAAGCCTAAGATTGATCCGGTCTGGCCGGTCGGGAGGAAAAAGCAATGAAACCAACCAATCTGCCGCGTCTGCCGTGGCGTCCTCGGCTTGCATCCAGTTGGCATGAAACCGCTGCAAGGCTTGATTGATAACCTGCTGGACACTTGCTTCCGGTTCCGTGGAATCTGGAGGCTCGATCACTTGCAAAACCTTGCCAGCTTGTTCAAATCGCTGATGTTTTATCAACAATTCAAGCCAGGGTAGCACTTGAAAAACGGAAAGATCCCTTGAACGCAACGTTGCCCGCAGCAATTTGTCCAAACGCTGCTCCCCCGTCCGCGCTGTGGCAGGGTCACGACTGGTCAGTAGCGAATCCAAAAGGCAACAACGCAATGAATTCGTTGTCGGTTCAACACAGCAATCTAGCAATTGCAAACACAACGCCTCGCCAACCACCCTCCAGTCGCTGTTGTGATGTGATGCCGCGATCCGAGCCAACGGCCAAAGCTGCAACCATTGTGAACCTGGCACCGAATCTTGCGAAAGCTGCTGAAGATTCGCTTCCCAACGTGCAACTCCCTCGGGTGCATCTGCCTGCAAATCCAGCAGCAACTGCGTGGCAGCAGAATTCAGGTTGATCGTAGCACCGAAGTCAAGGGAAGCTGGCGGTGCTTGATACACCGCCCACGTGACGAGGGCCGCCTGCCAGGGCTCTGCATCCAGTCTTGGTCGCAGGGGGCGTAGGTTCCAATCACTGGATGCCGTCTGTTGGGACCATTCCAGCCACTGGCCCCAAAAAGCCTGATAGGCTTGCGGACCAAGGGTCTGGACAATCGCGTGCCGCTGAGCCAAGTCTGCGAGTCGGCCTGCGAGATCAGCCGCTTGAAGGTAATCCAGAGGTTCATTGGCGTCTTGCAGCCGCTGTGCGATCCAGACCAGATCCTGCTGATCCTCCAAGCTTGTGGGCTGCCCCTCAGGCCCCGCTAGTCGCACGAGGCTGGAACGCAAAAATTCCATTGCCGCCTGTTCACCACGCTGGTCGTTCACCAACCGCAGCAACCTTTCTGCCACCCCCGCATTGAATCTTCGTTGCGACCTGGGAATCTGTCGATCAGCTAGCGCCTGCTGGTACAGTGATTCGCATAACGAGGGCGGTAGGTTCCGTCGTTGCAACCCAAGATCGGCCAATTGCCATGCCAGCGTACCCGTCAGGGCGTGGTGGTCTTTCGCCAGTGCTTCGACCGCCTCCCGGTCGTCGCCGCTCAGAATGCGAACGACCAGGGCGATCGCACTCCGCTCCGGGTGATTGTCCCAACGCCCAGCACGCTGTTTGAAGGCTTCACCCAGGGCTCGCGAATCGGTCAACAGTTCAGCCAGCAGCGACAGATTCCCCTCGAATCGACCGTCGCTATTGGGGGCACCTTGACGCCAGAAAACCGCCTCGGGATCCCAATAGTGCCCTTCCGTCAGCCAGGCTTGCAGTCGCTGGCTGGCAACCTCGTTGACGCTTGCCCCCAGACGTTGCGGACGCCTAAGTTCCTTTAGCAATGGACCGAATTGTTCGTCACTGCAGTGCAACAACAACTGCGTCATCCACTGCCTTTGCGGTGGGGAGGGACGTTCCATCGCCTCCGGGTCCAGGTCCATCAGTTCCCGTAGCGTACCGAAATGCCATCGCGAAAGATCACAAGTTGCCAGATGCTGCCATACGGCATCCATTCGTTTGGACATCTGAGCCGCCTGGATAAAGCCGCTCAAATGAGGGGGAATCCGTTGGCTGTCGATTGAAAAAACATTCAGAAAATGATCCAGTGCGATGGAAAACTCCCGTCGAGCAATCGCTTGCAACGCAGTCTTCAGTTCAAAATCGACGTCCCCAGTCGAGTCACGTCGACTGCGTTGCAATTCGACTTGCCTCGCTCGCAGTGCTTGGGCCCCCTGTTCATCGCCCAAGACACGCTGAATCTCGGCAAGCCGCGAGATGTAGAATTCAGAGTTCGGATTTTGCTTCAAACGCTGTTGCCATTGGTGATCAACGACGGGCAAAACCCCGGATGCCTTCAGACGGTCCAAGACATCACCGATGGCAGGTTCGCCGTGTTGCGTCAAACGCTCATAGGCGTGCTCCGCCGCTGCGCGGGAGTCATCCACCGGAGGCGACTTGCCAACCGTGGGACTGTGCAGACTACCCGCTTGGTGGCCGGGTTGTGTCGGCGCGAAGGCCTCGGCCTGTTCGCGAAGCCCAAGCCGCAACAACTGCCCGCGGACAACACTGCGCGTATCACGATCAATCGACAACGTTTTCAAAACTTCCAGGGAGGAAAGTGCCAAGTCATTGTCACCGGCGTAACTGGCGATTCGCACCAACGACAAATACTTCCGCTCACGCAGTGCCGGCTCGTCGGCTTTAACCTCTCGCCACTGCTCGCTGGCAGCGTCCGATTGCCCGACTCGTTCCAATTGCAACGCATAAGCCCCACGCAGCTCGTCGCACCAGCGTTGCTGCCGCGAATCATCGCTTGGCTGGCACCGTCGCAGCATCTCCGCAAGCGTCTGCAGGGTTTGTCGTCGATCTGCGTGTTCTCCCCATGTCCACTGTGCGGCAACCAGCGCCCCGGCCAACCATTGTTCATAAAACCCACCGTCTTGCGTTGTCATTAGTTTTTGCTGAAGCTGGCGTGTGATCGAGATTCGTGGGTCATGCAGCAGGCGCACACCCGCCACCGTCAACCGCGAACCCAGCAACGGCGAGACCTCGTAAGTGCTGCTGCTGGCCTGCAAAGCGGCCCGACTGACGGCTTCGTTCCAGCGTTCCTCCAGTCGCAAATCCTGCTGCCGAAACACAGCCTCTATCGCCAGAATGGTTATCACAATCTGATAACGCTGATCAACCGTCAACAACAGTGCTGCCTCCGGCGCCGCGGGCCTAGCGAAAGCTTCCAGTTTAGCGGCGATGGTCTGCAAGGTCTGCGGCTCGATGTCATGATCCACGGGCAGTTCGCGCAGCCACTGTCGCCATTGCGATAGTTGCCCGATCAATTGATCCACTGCACCTGAAGACCTTAACAATTCAATGGCGACGGGGACCTCCGTCAGCGATCCGGGATTAACACGACCGGCCAGCAACTGTTGTGCGGATGCTTCATCTCCCGCCAGCAGATATTCCGCCACAAGTGCCGCCCAGTAATCCGCCGCCAGAACCTCCAGGGTGGCTTGGTCGGGCCGTTCCAAACAATCGTGCAACCAAGCCAAATCGGATTCCGGCAATGGCTCCCTAATCGAACCTGCGTCGGCACGTTGCATCTGATGCCGCGTCAGCAAGACCTGCAGCGCTTGCTCCCGCGCATGCTGAGCGTTCATGGCGGACGAAGAGCGTTGCGATAACTGAATTGCCAATCTCAAGACTGCCCGCTGGGCATCGGCATGCAATCCATTAGAGATGGATTGCTGCTCGTTACGTGTCAGTTGCTCCAGGCTAGCAGCGTCCCAGAATAACGCCCACAAACGCGGGACGGCTTGGTCACCCTTCGTCTGCCCCGGGGTAGCCGTCGTTGGCAGAGGGCCAGTTTGCGCTTCTGAATCCTCCATCATTCGTGCAAGGATGGGGATCGATGCAATCACAAAATCAAGATCCAGCGTTCGCTGCTGGACGAACCATCGCAACCACTGCTGGGGGCTGTCGCCCACCAATTCCAACATCGCCGTGGTCCGCACGACCGTTTCGGGGAGTGGTTCCTGTGGTGGGAGATCGACAATATCTGCCTGAACCGATGCCAGCGCCGCGCGAGCCGCGGCCTGATTGCCAGTCATCCATTGCAGCACCGCAAGTTGCCACCCCAGTAGCGGGCGTTCGGGAACCTGGGCAATCACAGCCTGCATCGTCTGCACGGTCCTTTCGCCAAAACCAGCCAGCAACATCTGGCGACACCAGCGATGGACCGCCGCATCGTCGCCCGCTTTCGCGAAGCGGACGACTTCGTCGCTCAGCTCCGCGAATCGCTTGGTGCGGATCAGTCCATCGATCAGCCCCGACTCCGACGCATCGCTCTGTTCCATTCGATGCCATCGACGTATCCAGTGCAATTCTTCGTCTGGCTGGCGCATTTGGAACGCAAGTCGAATCCGCCGCCGCACCAGATCCGTGTCATCAGGTCGTTCCAGCAGCAGCGATTCTAGCGCCAACGCCGCAGCCCCGTGATTGCCGACCGCCTCCCAAACGGTGGCTTGCTGCAATGGCAGCGGGAATTCTTTGCCCGTTGCTAACGCTGGTGCCATTTGCAAACGCTGCAGCAATTCATCTATCCGTAGCATTCGATCGTACAGGGGAGCCAGGGCAGCCAAAATGTCCGCGCGCTGTGAAAGATCACGACTGTTCTCCCAAGCTAACCAATACTGGTCGATTGCCGATTCCGTCCGGTATTCTGTCGCCAAAGCGCGAGCAAAATCCAGACGCAAGCCTTGATCCTGCGGTGCCACTTGTAACGCGGCTTCGTAAGCAGCGAATCCCTCAGCAGCCTGGCCCTTTTCAAAATGCAATTCCGCCAGCAGTCGCCGCGCCGTCACGTCCGCCGGCTGCTGATTGATAAGCTGGCGCACGTGCTCCATCGCCGCGTCCATCTGATTGTAATTGCGATGCAATTCAACAAGCTTGCGTCGCGTGATGACTTGCCCCCGAGAATCCACTTGCAGCAGGCGGTTATAGCTTTCGATCGCGGCCTGTCCTTGTCCACTTTGTTGCTGCATCTGCGCCAACGCTCGCAGCAGTTCGGGGTCATCGGGGCGCAAGCCTAGCGCCTGTCGCAACGGTAGGATTGCCGCGTTAAACTGATTGTCCGCAGACAGGAACACGGCCAGCTTCTGCAACAACCCAATGTCGTCGGGACGCTCCGCCACCGCGCTGCGCACTTGACGAATCAAGCGATCGGAAAAACCGGCGGCCGTTGCGACCTGCATCTGCTGCCGCCACACCCGGCGTAGCTGCACGGAAGATTCCGCCAACGGTTCGGTTTGCCGAAGCTGTTCTTCCGCCGCTTCGACTTCCCCTACACGCAACAAACGATCCGCGACTGCCAAACGCTCGTCCAACTCCCAATCGCGATCATTTGCCATGTTCAAGATTCGCGCGGCGGCATCTCGCTCGGCAAATTCAATCAGTAGATCCACAACCAGCAGAACCTGCTCGGAGGAGGCTTGTGCTGCAGGCTTGAGCATCATCATCCAGGTTTCAATCGCTTCATCGCGACGACCACGCTGATGCAGCCACCGCCCCAGCGTTTCCAGGTAGGGCAGCGCATCGTCAGCTTGGCGGACCGCCCGACGCAGCAACGGTTCTGCAACCGCATCGTGTTCCACACTGGTCAGCAATTGGGCAACCTCCACCAATACTGCCGGTCCGGGAAGCGGTTGCTCTACAATTTGTCGCCAGATTTGGACCGCTTCGGCGTGCCGCTGGACAACGGGCCGATGGGTGTCAGCCACCACCGCCCGTCCCCATGCCATGCGGAATTCGATCCGCTGGGGTTGCTGCTCAACCAGCAAAGCATACTGGCTGGCGACCTCTGCCCAGCGTCCAAGCCGTTCCAGAGCTTCCACGAAAGACATGCGAAGTGCAACGTTGTCACGATCGGCTTTCAGCAGAGGCTGGATCACGTCGTGCGCCGCCTGCGCGTCATTCCGACGTAGCTGAAGCCGACCAAGCCGCAATCCCAGGGAGATGTTATCGGGTTGTTGTTGGAACTGCCGGGCATAATGGGCAACCAGCCCATCGTGTCCATGTTGACTCAAAATGATCGGTTCCAGCGTCTGGGAAATCCGTTCTTCCAGATAACTGCCGGGACGCACTCGCTGCAATAATTGCTGCAGATCCGCCAATGCGTGTTCGCTCTCTCCGGCTCGATGCCGGAGCTGTGCGGCGGTCAGCCGAAACTCCAATTCCTGAGTTGGCGGCGCGGTCGCGGCCAGTTGCTGGTACAGTTCCACTGCCGCGGACAGCCGTTGCTGCTGAAGCATCACATTGGCGACTTGAACCATCGCGTTTGGCTGGCCAGAAAATTGTCGCTGGAACCGCTCCCATAGCTCGGCCGCCTGTTCATCTTGGTCGTGTTGGTAATAGATCCGCCCGAGCGAAAGGTAGAGGGGCAGCGCTTCGGTGGGGGACAAACCTTGCTTTAGGGCGGCATCAAAATATTTCGCCGCTGCAGTCGGTTCGCCTTGCTGGTCCAAAGCGATTGCCAGATTCTGTAGAGCGACCGGATCGTTGGGCAACAAGCCTAACGCGGCTTGCAGTGACTCCACCGCGTGCGGTTGTCCGTCGCGGTGCTGGAGCAAACCTTTCAGCAGAAGGCGCCGTCCAGCTTCGGGCGATCGGTCCTCAGCGGATGGGGTCAGACGTTCCAGCAAGTCCGAAAACGATTGGGCCTCCACGCTGTATCGATACAATCGATCCAGCGTGGATCCAGGCCGCGGTTGCCGCAGCAATAAACCTTCGTACCTGGCCGCCAAGTGGCTCCGTGTCGGGGTTTCCTGAGCCAACAGACGATGGTCCCCCGGGGCCCTGATCCACAGCAAGCAAACCAACAGAGGAAATGACAAACAGAGGAAAACAGTGCGGAGCATGGACACGTTAAAACAACGAAGTTGACGGAGCATGAAGGCGGGGGAAGTTAAGATGACAGATGCGAAAGTAACGGGACTCGCAATGGTTTCCGGCGGTGATTCACGAGCTCAGATTACCATCATAACGCAAGTCGCACGGCAAGACTGGAAGCCTAGCGACAGTACGGCCAGTACGCCTGACCCCATGAAGACCTGGTGAAGGCCGGTTAAAATCGTGAACCGCATGGGCCAGCCCCTTACTTCAACACAAAAACCTCGATCCTGGACATTGCTGGCGATACCGCAGGACGAGCCCTTTTTCCCAGTGTGCCGCGATCATGACTGAATCCCCTGCTGGTCCCCCTGAAGATCCGTCAAAGACCGATTCAACCATGATGCTGCATCAGCGTCTGATCGAGGTTGAAATGCAACTAGCCCACCAGCAACGTCTAACGGAACAGTTGGATGAAGTTATCAGACAGCAGGATAAACGCTTGCACACCGTCATGCAGCGACTGTCAAAACTCTCAGATCAGGTACTGGAGATCCAGGAGGTTCCGTTTGAACAACGTAAACCTGAGGAAGAAAAGCCACCCCACTATTGAGTCCAAGCGTTCTGTTTGGTCTGTTGGACTGCCCTTTCCAGCCACGCTGGTGGCAGGCTGCCAGCGGGCAACCGTTGTCGAACATCGGGACGGACAAACACGCGAACACGTTTAACAACATCGTCAAACTGGCGATTTGCCAGCGCGTCGACGACTGGCGAAATATCCCCTAATGGACAGATCTGTTCCGAGTTGGTCACTACGTCAATGTTGATGTCGACTTCCAGTTTGACAGGCGGAGCGTCGATGATTACGTCGGCGGCCCCCAAGGAAATCCCCAATGATCGCGTTAACTCCTCCGCCAAAATCTTGCTGCAGGCAACCAACCACGGGTAGGGACGTCGAGCGATCAGGCGATGCAGTTCGGGATGCCGTAGTTGATCAAATTCGGCGACACGCTTCCACAGCACCCGCTGTTGACCGAATAACCCCGTCGTTAATGCTTCTGCCGAAGTCGAACGGGCGACGTCGCACAACCGAGCGATCCAGTGGTGATCGTCCAGTTGCATCATCGCCACCAAGTCCAACTCCGCGTGCAGCAGATAAACCGCGCGTTGCAGCATCGCCGTCGCACTACGAACCGCGTGATGCCAATAAACTTCGCTGAACATAATGTACCGCGAAAACACCAACATCTCCGCAGCGGTTCGTCCTTTGTCACCAATCGCCAACCGTGGGTGTTGGGGGTGTACTTGCAGGGCGGAAATCAAACGATTGCTGTCGAAGTTTTGGCCATACGGCACACCTGCATGAAGGCTGTCGCGACGAAGGTAGTCCAGCTTGTCAATGTCGATGGGTCCGCTGAGCAGTGAGGCCAACAACCGCATGGTTGGGGTCTCGTGCGGGCCAGCCAACAACCCACAGACCGCATCGATGCTGGTCCACTGCTGCGAGATGCATTGGGCGATTTCGCTATTTTCAATCCATTGACGCGCCAACGTTTCATGCCGTGGCAGATGCGGCAAACGCATGTCCTCAATCGGATGGCAGAACGGCCAATGCCCGACATCATGCAGTAAAGCCGCCAGGACAAACGTCTGCTCAGCAGCATCGTCCACATGTCGGTGAAAGCGTTCGTCGGCGGCAAAATGCTGCAAAAACTGCAACGCACAGCGATACACACCTAGGGAATGCTCCAACCGGCTGTGTGTCGCCCCCGGATAGACCAAGGACACCAACCCCAACTGCGACAGTCGTGACAAACGTCGCAGTGGCGTAGTGTCCAACAAACGGGTTACACGCGCTGTCAACGGAACGTCCAATTCCGGAGCGATGCGAACAATATGCCGCGGCGATGCAAGGGCCCTTAGTTCGGCGATCAATCCAGAACCTCGCCGCAAATCGTGTCGGCAAACCGAGGCGACTGATTCAGCACCGCCTGCGGTTCCAGCAACAACTCACGCTCGCGCGGTTGACGCCGCATTTCCATGCTGGAAATCGGTACTCCAGCGATCAGGGCCAACACCAAACAACTGACGATGTACATTCCCGCCACGGTCATCCCCCCGGAAAACTCCAATTCCAACGCATTAAAAGCAGCGAAGGCTCCTATCAACAAAATAACCACCAACATGACCCCCGCAACGAAGAGCGACATCTGCGATGGTGAGTCCAGTTCAAAAACATACGTCGGCACGTAAGCGTAGATCAGCCACAAAGCAGCAAAGATGCCCGACAAAATCAGCACCCTATTTCGCAAATCGCTACCCACCAACGGTTCCAATTCCGAGTCACGAGAAAAAGTGTAGGCAGCAAAGATTGCGGGAGGGGCAACCACGATTGTGCCCAAGATCACCAACAATACGTGCGGGGATGCAGCCAGCAGACGCACCGCCAACGCGCCAGTCATCAGCAAGACCACCGTAATGGCGGTCACGACAATGCCCAGCCGAGTAATTTGTGTTTCCTGACGACGAATCGGTTTCAGAACCGAACGTCCCTTGCTATCCTTCGGGCTGTCATCGCGAGGTGCGTGGATAACAACCTGTTCGGTTTTTTCCGGGATCTTGATGGGTTTCTTGCACTTCGGGCAAGGACCGGTCTGGCCAGCGAATTTATCACTGACGTTGAAACGGCTTAAGCAGCTGGGACACGTAACTTGAATCGGCATGTCAAATCAGAGCGGGAATACCGAAATGAAAGATAAGGATCAGCGACCAATCAACAGTGTGTCCGACGATACGGCGATCGTGCAAGCCGAGCGACGGGATGATTGTAATCAAACTTATCCACCAGCAGCACATGTCGTTCTGTACCAACCTGAAATTCCGCAGAATACCGGGAACATTGGACGCTCTTGCGTCGGCGTGCGTGCCAAATTATGGCTGGTCGGTCCCAAAGGTTTCGAAATCACCGACAGCCGCCTCAAACGTGCGGGCCTGGATTACTGGCAACATTTGCAGTGGGCGGAGGTCGCGAATTGGCAGCAATTGCAGGACGAAATACCAACACGTCGGCAGTGGGTCTTCAGCCGATTTGCCAAAAAACCGATCTGGGAGACTCCCTTTCAGTGCGGGGATGCTTTGATTTTTGGCAGCGAATCGGCCGGACTGCCTGCGGAAATTTTAGATCCCGAGAGTCCCTTCGCGGTGACCTTACCCACATGGCCGGAGGTCCGCAGCCTGAACCTGGCCGTGACCGTGGGGGTGGCGCTTTACCAGATGTTGGCTGCTTGTCCAGAGATCCGTCCGATGCGCCGGGACTGAAAGAAGAACGAACAGGTTAAAACGCCGCCGAATCATTCGTTTTCGCGACCTTACTGGTTGATCCGCCCCGTAGGACTGCGCAGTTCAAATAGCCCGAAGATTTCATCACGCGTCAGCCCACCACCGCTGGAGGGGGTGCCTGTTTCCGAGAAAATCATTTCAAACAGTTCGCGTTTCTGCTCCAACACTTTTGCGATTCGCTGTTCGATTGTATTCATCGCTAACATCCGCGTGATTGTAACCGCACCTTTAACACCGATCCGATGCGCCCGATTGATCGCCTGGTCTTCGATCGCCGGATTCCACCAGCGATCAAACAGAAACACATACCGACAGAACTGCAAGTTCAAACCCACACTCCCTGCGCCGTAACTCATCAAAATAACTTTGCAGTTCGGGTCGTTGCGAAAACGATCGATCACGCCGTCGCGATGTTTGTGGGGGATGCGTCCATGGTATTCCAGCGGTCCAAAAGGCCGCAACGCGTCACGCATGCGATCGATACTGTTGACCCATTGACTGAAAACGATCGCCTTCTGACCGCTGGCGGCAACTTCCTCCATGTCTGCAACCAAACGATCCAGTTTCGCGCTGCTGCCCGTCACGGGATCAAAGTTGCAAATCTGCTTCAGACGCAGAACCAGTTCGAAAACATGCTGGATGGTCAGGTCCTGCTCCATTTCCTCCAGCCGGATCACGCCCTCGGTCTCCGCCTTCTCATAGCTGGCCCATTGCTGCGGAGTTAATTCTAATTCCGCATCGCGGTACAACCGGGGCGGCATGTCATCCATGACCAGATCCTTGGTGCGACGGAGGATGTAGTCTCGAGTCGCTTTCCCGAGACATGCTGCTTTCATATCGCGATGCAAGTAGCCGGGCGATAAGAACTCAAAAATCCCGACTAAGTCCTCTTGGCTGTTTTCCACCGGGGTTCCGGTCAGTGCCCAAGACCGCGTGCGATGAATCGAACGAACAATTTCACTGGTCGTGCTGCTTTGATTCTTAATACGTTGGGCTTCGTCCAACACGACTAGGTCAAAATGCACATCGGCGTCGACAACTGTGTCGCGGTCGCGCATCAGTAATTCATAGTTGGCAACCTTAACGGGGACCTCGCCACTACGCCACTGCCATTGTCGGGTTGTGGCATTCCCCTCGATTGCCGCCACGGGTACCTCCGGTGCCCAAACACTAAATTCCCGCAACCAATTGGTCACCAGCGGTTTCGGACACACCAACAGGATGTTGCGGCATTCACCGCTGCACAATAGCATCCGAATGGTACTGACTGCCTGCATCGTTTTCCCCAATCCCATTTCATCGGCCAAGACTGCGGCGTATCGAGGAAACAGGAAAGCGATCCCGTCGAGCTGATAGGGGAATGGGTCAAAAGGAAAATTAAGCTGGCCACTGCTGGTCAACTGTTCCAACGGCGGTTGCAACAGGTAATACAACCGATCCTGGAGTTT
Organism: Roseimaritima sp.; assembly: GCA_007124075.1. Lineage (GTDB taxonomy): Bacteria > Planctomycetota > Planctomycetia > Pirellulales > Pirellulaceae > Roseimaritima. The sequence goes on along the minus strand of SLFV01000543.1, from coordinate 4,862 downwards.
TACGACATCGGCGGGCGGTTTGATTCGAGTCAGTTTTCCGGTTGCGTCCTTCGGGGTGGCCTTCTTGACAACTTTGCCCGTCGGCTTTTTCGTTGGTGATACCGCGTCACTAGCGGGCTGTTTTTTCGCGGGTAAATTCCAAGCTGGGGACTCGGGAAATTGAAACCCCGTCGTTCGAACCGACAACCGCTGTACCCGGATTGGAATCGATCGAACCGCCATGGGAGCGCACTGCAGTGAGGAAAACCCCGATGGCTGAAGATCATCGGTAAACCACGAATCGGCGAAAGCGACCCGCAGGTCTGATGACGCTGCAGGCCTCGCGCTCCGCGGGTCTACGCCCGAGAACGCAACGGCACCCTGACCGGGTGGGCAAGAATCAGTAAGCAAAGTCCTGCCAGCCGGAACGTTCGGCTGGCTTCGGAAGCCGTTGGTAAACAAGAGCCGCTCCCCAGTGGTTAACAAGAAATCGACAGATCCGTAACGCCCACTTTTAAAAAAGAGGCTGGACCCTGCAGAGACCTCGCTGAGAGACCGTAACACCGAGAGATCAGAAAGGTTCCGCCACCTTCCTTAACGGGCAGTTAGGCCGCAGAGCGAGAAAGCTGCATTTGGGCCTCCTTGATCGCTTCCAAAATTCGCCCAAACGGTTCCAGCAAATCGGGAAAGTCAGCAAAACGGTCCTGCCAAGCGGTTGCGTTTGCAATGCTATCGTGTCGCAGCATGCAATGAGCGGCGGCGATTTCGAGTGGCTGATAACCTGTCAACACGTCGTCAAGGATTGGGCCCTCCTCACGCTCAGCGGCTTCGACCACCAGACCGACGGGCACAGGAATCTTCTGATCCAGTTGCAGACCCTCGGGTTGGTTGCAGCAAATCAATTGGGGTTGCGTCCGTGCCCTGGGCAACAACGCTTGGCCAATGACGTCGCAGATAATGTACTGACGCAACGTGGGGCCATACAAAATTTCATGCGTTCGCGTCGGACGGACCGGCAGAGTGCAATGAAATTCCAGGGGTCGCCCCGCCGCATTTAGCAGCAAATAACCACCCGTCCAGCCCATGCGCTGACAATGGTCGACGGTAAAAAAACCGATAGCATCCGCGGAAGCGGTCATGGATCTCCTTCGTTGCCCAACAGAGGAATGCGTGCTCCTAAATTGTCGGCTTAACGGTTGCAACGACTTTAAGCTGTGAGGCTATTTCCAAAACGTTCCCAAATGCGGGTGGCTGGGCAAGCTGCAACGATTATCGCAGTTTTGGGCTGGAGGGGACCCCATTTTTGCTTCTCTTTGCCAGATCCTCGACATTTAGAAAACATCGTGGTTATACTCAAGCAGTTCATTCCAAGAATAATCATTGCTGAGGAACAAATTCACCATGTCGCACGAATCAGGAAATGTTTCTCCGATCTTCCGCATCGACGTCTCCGCTGATCCTTCACCCACTGCGGAAGAGGGTGGAACCAACGTGACGACGGCCTTGCTACGGCAGTTGGTCATCGGTCAACAGCAAACCAATCAGGTCCTACAGGAGTTGCTGCAACAAACCGTCACTCTGCAGAAGCAACGGCACAATGAATTGCAGCAATGGAAGGACTCGCATCCTGACCTAACCCGTGCCTGCCGCCGTGCCGCTGAAACGCTCAGCCGTGTCCAGACGCAGTTCTTGGAAAACATGACTGACGAAATCCAGGAAAACGAAGAGGCATTGTTGGATGGCGAATTCATGCTGAACGAGTTTGTCGATCGATTCGGACCTCGCCTAGCTCATTTGAATGGTGTGCTGCAAGTGCTGGCTCAATTGGGAAGTGGCACTCCCGTTGAGCAATAGGTCAATGTGTGTCTTTGGCAGACACGCTACACCGTTCCGCCGGGTTGCTCCATGATTTGGGTAACCGCTACGCTAAACCAAATTTGTTGACACCGCGTTAGCTTGACGCATTGGGTTTGGACGCAGCGGCAGTCACCGGCTGCGATTGTTCCCCTCCGCCACGGGTGAGACTCATTCGCAACGACCGCGGTAGCGGAAAAACGACGTTCTCGTCTCGCACCATCTGTGTTTCCACGGTGGCCTGAAAGCTCTTCTCCAACCAGGCAACGGTTTCGTTGACGACGGACTCTGGAGCGCTAGCCCCTGCCGTGACGAGGACGGTCATGCTGGGGTCGAACATCTCGGCCATCAGCTCTTGGGGACCATCAATTAAATAAGCGGGCTTTCCAAGGTCAGCCGCCAGTTCTCGCAGCCGTTGGCTATTGCTACTGTTTTGGCTACCCAAGACGATTACCGCATCGGCTTGGGGGGACAAAGCCGCGACGGCCTCCTGCCGATTCTGGGTGGCATAGCAGATGTCGTCTTTGGGAGGATTTTGGATCTGCGGGAATCGCTCCCGGAGTTTGCGAATGATCCGCCCCGCATCGTCGACACTTAAGGTCGTTTGCGTTAGATACGCCAGTTTGGATTCGTCTTTGACCTGGAGACGCTCAACATCTTTCTCCGATTCCACCAAAACGATGGACTCCGGCGCCTCGCCCATCGTCCCGATCACCTCGTCGTGTCCCTCATGACCGATCAAAATGATCGTGAATCCCTCGCGAGCATACTTGATCGCCTCCAGATGGACTTTCGTGACCAAAGGACAAGTCGCATCGATCGCATGCAATTTTCGTGCTTGAGCTTGTCGCCGAATTTCGGGTGACACGCCGTGAGCCGAAAACAACACCGTGGAGCCTTCGGGGACTTCGTCCAAGCCATCGACGAAAATGGCACCCTGATCTTGAAAACTGCGGACAACGTATTGGTTGTGGACGATCTCGTGGTAGACGTAAATCGGGGGTCCGAATTTTTTCAAGCTTAACTCCAAGCTGTTTACCGCCATGTTGACTCCCGCACAAAATCCACGGGGTGCCGCTAGGATGACTTTCATCGTGTAATTCCTGAATGGGATAAAATGAAGATGCTGGAGAGGATATCGGTTCGGAACGCCGCGTATTTCATCGGCAGGCTGAAAGCCGTGCCAACGATTGGATGACCATTTGTATGATCGCTTGATGGCTCCGCCTTGCAAAGCCCTTACCAAAGTTCGCTAGCTGGAAACCGTTGCGGAATCCGCTACAACTTTTTAGCGAACCCGCTAGGATAACCGGTCATCGTCAGCGGCAACTAACCGCCCCAACGTTTTTCGCGAACCTAGCATCCACTGGCAGCGCTCACTACGTCTTCGAAAACCGAACTGATTTTGCCCGCGCAAGCTCCTAACGCCGTTTCACTATCGACAGCTCAGGCTGTGTGCCGGAGGTTGGCGAAACAGCATTACGAAAACTTCCTGGTTGGTACGATCTTCCTACCCGCATCGCTCCGACAAGATTTTTTCAACGTCTACGCCTACTGCCGGACGGCGGATGACTTTGCCGACCTTTCCGCTTCGCCAGAAGAAGCGTTGCGTCGTTTGCAGCACTGGCGGGCTGGCCTGGCAGAGTGTTTTCAGCTTGACATGGGTTGGACCACAACGCCTGATCCGATTTTCGTCGCTTTACGCGACACGGTTGCGAGGCATCACCTGCCGATGAAACCATTTTGCGACTTGCTGTCCGCGTTTGAGCAGGATCAGCAGACGGTGACCTACGAGACTTTTGATCAGTTACTGGATTACTGCCAGCGGAGTGCCAATCCCGTGGGCCGCATCGTCCTGCGTTTGGCGGCAATTGACGATCCGGCCAGCGACGAACTTTCCGATTCCATCTGCACCGGCTTGCAACTTGCCAATTTTTGGCAGGACGTCAGCCGCGACCTGATGATCGGACGCATCTACATACCCAGTGAAGATCTGACACGATTTGCAGTGGGCCCCCAACAATTATCCGCTTCGCGGTCGGATCTGGCGATGAAGCGGTTAGTGCGGTTTCAGGTGGAGCGGACCGCAGCATTTTTCGACCGTGGCAGACCACTGATCGAACGTGTACCCCGTTGGTTGGCGCGGGATATAAAATTATTTATTTGTGGTGGATTAGCGACCTTGCAAGCGATCAAACGAGCGGACTTTGAGGTCTTGCGGCGGCGACCGGTAGTTTCGAAATGGCGACAGTTTTGGCTGCTGTCGCAGGCGGCGATCGGGAAATTGTGATGATGAACGTCGTGACCGTTGCATCTAGCTATCGATACGCAGCCAAGATTGCCAAGCGTTCAGGAAGCAATTTTTATCGTTCTTTCTGGCTGCTGCCGTCGCCCAAACGCACGGCAATGCAGGTCCTGTACGCATTCGCTCGGGTTACCGACGATTTTGGCGACAGCCATGATCCACGCTCCATTCGTGTTGATCGGCTGCAACGTTGGCGGCAGGCGACTGCACGCGCTTTGCTGGGTGGCGATCCGCGGCAGTCAATCATTGCCTGCAGCGAAACCTCGGGAACCGATGCAGACCCCGATCTTTGCTGGGTGGCACATGCCTTGTTTCCGGCCTTGATTGATATTTCGCACCGCTTTGGAATTCCTTCGCAACACCTCCTAGAAATCATCGACGGCGTGCTGGCAGACCAGCAAAAGACCCGCTTCGACACGTTCGAGCAACTGGAACATTATTGTTATCTGGTAGCTTCCGCAGTCGGTATCTGCTGCCTATACATCTGGCAGTTTGACCAGAAACTGCCGTGGTCGGCAGCGGTTGATTGCGGGATTGCATTTCAATTGACCAACATCCTCCGCGACCTTCGCGAGGATGCCGCACGAGGGCGAATTTACTTGCCCCGACAACATTGGGCGCAACACGGATTGTGCGAAGACGACATGCTGGAACTTCGCGGCGATGCCCGGTTATGTTGTTTGGTTCGTGAGGAGACCCAACGCGCGGTATCGCTTTTTCGAAG
>SLFV01000127.1 GCA_007124075.1 Roseimaritima sp. | reverse complement strand
CGCTGAAAAGCCAGACATCACACTATTGACCACGATCAGCGTCCCGACACCCAGGGTGACGCTAATGACCGACGCCAAGGCGATATAGCGCGTTCGCAGATAGCGAAGACAAAGTAGCCAGCGGTACATGTTTTACCGTTCCATCGGTAACGCAGAATGAAGATATAGGGCGTTGAAAGGTCCAGTGACACGCCCGACGGGGAGTCTAGCCGCAATGGCTGTCCAAAGTAAAGCTCAAACCGAGGCCAGCAGCAGTCAGCAGAGCCAGACCAACCTCTCCCGACCCTGCGTTGCAGGAATCGCCGGTAGCGGTTCGGCACAGCGGCAGCATATTTCCAACTGCGACTCCCCCGTGTGCTTCTCAGCCGTTCGAACGCTTCCCCGGTGGTCGGCCTGTCGATTACACTCTGCTGTTTGAACTGCGGTGTAGCAACCAATCTCCAAGACCCTTCCACCATCCAACCGCGAACCAATCGCCCAACATGTCCCTGCCACCCATCGCTGTCACCCTGGGAGATCCTGCGGGAATTGGACCCGAGGTCGCCATCAAGGCCTTGCCCGAAGTTGTTGGGATCTGTCGGCCTATTCTATTTGGCAACCTTGCGGTGGTACGGCAGGCCTGCCAGACGCTGCGACTCCCGTTGCCTCTTGCCCAGATCGAAGAGATTGACACCGGGGAACTGGAGGTGGTGCCTGGAAAAGTTAGCGCGGCGTGTGGGCGTGCTTCGTTTGGGTATGTCGAGGCCGCGATCCGGCAGACAATGCAAGGTCACGCCGCCGCGTTGGTGACCGGGCCCATCCAGAAAGAGGCTTGGCATGCGGCGGGCATCACATTTCCTGGCCATACCGAATTACTGGCCGATCGGTGTCAGGTCCCGGCGGTACGGATGATGTTGTGTAGCGACGCCATTAGCTGTGTCCTCGTGACCGTCCATGTTGGTTATCGAGACGTGCCGGATTTGCTGACGATTGAAAACGTTACCGAATCGATTCGGATGGCAGATCGGGCTTGGTGCCAGATGCATCGCCAGCGTCCACGAATCACGGTATGTGGGCTGAACCCACATGCGGGAGAACACGGCCTGTTTGGCAACCAAGAAGAAGAACGGGTAATCGCACCGGCCGTTGAGATTGCAGCGTCCGCTGGAATTGACGTGAAAGGGCCGCTGCCTGCCGATACGGCCTTCACCGCCGCACGCCGCAGGAAAACCGATGTCTACGTTTGCATGTACCACGATCAAGGGCTGATACCGCTAAAAACACTGGCCTTTGATGACGCAGTCAATGTGACTTTAGGACTACCCATCGTGCGAACTTCGGTCGATCACGGCACCGCGATGGAAATCGCGGGACAAGGCATCGCAAGCCACAACAGCATGGTGGCCGCGATCCGCATGGCGGTGGAACTAAGTGCGCAGTGATCGACTGGCTGCAAATGCCGCTTGCCTTAATACAACAACGTCGCGTCGCCTGGAGTCGTCGCAATCAAACGAGCGGGAGGCAAGGTGATTCCACGCTTACCGGCTTCAAATCGCATCGCTCGCTCGAAGTAGGGAAACGGGAACCGCGGGTGGCGTCGCACGGCATAACGATGGATCGCTAGCACCAAAGTCGGCTCCAGTTGTGCTTGTTCAACATGCCGCACGACGCGCCGCACAAAGCCGCGTTGATCAGGATCAAAAGCCCGCAGCTTAACAATTAGCACCTCCTCCAACGATACCGCACCATCGCTGGACCGAAAATCAATCGAAGGTGGCTCCTGCGCACCGGCCGGTGCCAACATTCCCAGTACCATTAGAATGCTGGCAACGGCAACTCCTTTGGCATCAAATTTCTTCATCGGTCGCATTGACGATCCCTCATCGATGATCAGCCTCCGAGCTCAAGCCCAGAGCCAATGTGCGGACACAACTTCCAACGGTAGCTATGGCTGAACCATGCCTCAGCGCTCTGTGCTTACAAAAACATCGGCTGCTTCGCCAAGACCAAATTGCCGCAAGAACCAGAAAAAGGGAAGCGATTGTGGTGCCGCCCAAGCCCTGACGTTAATTTTAAAAAAAAGGCAGGGCCAACCCAAACAGGCTGACCCCGCCTCGCACGGGGGATTCATTGTTCGTTTGCTTCTCGACGTCCCCGCCAACACCTTTACTGTAGTTTGCATTGCTAGCCATGTGACGAGGCTTAGCGAAAATGCGCCATCGGTTTGGCTTAGTGCTACCAAACCCATCAGGATTTGACGGCTATTGTGATTATGCCTCCGTCCCCCTTCGCCTGTAGAAGCGTTGACAGCCGCTTGACGGTAAGCGACAATGCTCTGGACAATTGAGATCAAGTCTCAGGAAGCCCAACACCATTACTTAGCATGCCAACACCCAGCCTTTTCCCGCTGTGCGATTTTCCCCCCGGTTGGGTTCGAGTTGGCAGTTTTGACTTACCCACCAACCATACCGATCGACTGCGTTCGATGGGCGTTTTCGCGGGACAGCGTATCGAGATTCTCCGCAGCGGCAGCCCAACATTGATCCGTGCTGCGGGATCTCGCTTGGCGATTAGCGCCGAAATTGCTCGGGGAATTCACGTTGAACCACTGCCGGCCTCGACCTAGATTTTCGCTCCATGAATTTACCGATTATCCAGCCGTCCGATTCGCCGTCACTTTTCGTTCCCCGTCGGTCGCCGACGATTGCCTTGGTGGGAAATCCCAACGTCGGCAAGACTTCTTTATTCAATCGGTTAACCAGCGCTCTTTCAAAGACATCCAACTTTGCCGGAACAACGATCGAACATCGTGAGGGGACTTGCGATCTTTCCCAACTGGAACTGCCTGCAGACCAACCGCAATCGCTGACCGTTATCGACCTGCCCGGTACGTACACGCTGGAAGGTTCCAGCTTCGAAGAACGGGTAACCGCACAGTATTTACACGGAGAACGCGATCCGGCCGATGTTCCGGCAGCGGACGCGATCCTATTGGTTGTTGATGCCACCAACTTGCAACGGAGCTTGTTCATCGCGCAGCAGGTCTTGGATTTAGGCAAGCCAACCGTCGTGGCGGTGAATCAGATTGACGTTGCGGACAAAAGTGGCCTGGAAATCGACGTTGCGGCGATGTCAAAGCGGCTGGGATGCCCAGTGGTGGCGATTTCCGCTCGAACGGGGCTGGGGCTGGACACCCTAGAACACAGGCTATTGGAAGCGAGCGAACCGGGGGCCGCGATCGCCCCGTCCACTGGCTGTAGTAGCGGCTGCAATTCGTGTCCCTATGCTGCTGGTCATCACTGGGCCGCGGACCTGGCAGGGGTCGCAACGAAACAGCGGTTTGTGACAACGCCCGCATGGGTGGAATCCATGGATCATTGGCTAACCCATCCGATCGTTGGCGCGGCGGCGTTTTTTGCGGCGATGCTGATGCTGTTCGGAATGGTGTTTTGGTTGGCCACGCTGCCCATGGAGTTGCTAGAGTGGTCATTCGCAACGGTGTCGCTCTTCGTGGAAAGCCTTCTACCGGAAGGCGACTTTCAGAGCTTGATCGCCGATGGTGTGATTTCGGGTGTGGGGGGGGTGCTGGTATTTTTGCCGCAGATCATCATCCTCTTTTTTGTGCTGACCCTACTGGAAGATTCTGGATACTTGGCGCGGGCGGTGGTTGTCGTCGACCGCTGGATGCAGCGTGTGGGTTTACCGGGTCAAGCGTTTGTTCCGCTCCTAACCGCACACGCCTGCGCAATCCCGGCAATCATGTCCACTCGCGTCATTAGCGACCGTCGCGATCGACTGGTTTCGATCCTGGTGATCCCGCTAATGACCTGCTCTGCTCGGCTGCCGGTTTATACCATGATTGCCGCTTTACTGTTTCCCGATTCACCACTTTCGGCAGCATTGTTATTTTCCGCCGCTTACTTTCTGGGGATGATCGCTGCGTTTACGATGGCGTTGGTCTTTAAGATGTCGATCCTACCGGGCAAACCCTCGCCGCTGATCCTGGAACTGCCCGCCTACCGCAGGCCTTCGGTATCCAATGCGGCCCGACACGCTTTGGACAAAGGCTGGGGTTTCCTGCGTGATGCGGGAACGACGATTTTGCTAATTTCCCTGGTGATTTGGGCATTGTCGACGTATCCCAAAGCAACGCCCGAATTTCTGCAGCAGCAAACAGCCACCGAACTGCGCCAGAATCCGGACCTGACGTCCGACAGCCAGGAGGATCTGGAGCGACTGCAATCGCAGATCAAGCAAGAGCATTCAGCCTTAGGACGGATCGGCAAGACCGTCCAACCGGTGTTTGAACCGTTAGGATTTGACTGGAAAGTAACCGTCGGGGTGATGGCATCTTTTGCAGCGAGAGAAGTGGTGGTTTCGACGTTATCGATTTTATACGGCCTGGGAGACGACGTCGATGACGACCAGGAGATTCACTCGCTAACCAGCCGACTCCGCTCGGCTCAGCGCGCCGACGGCAGTAAAGTTTTCGACACCGCCACGTCGGTCAGCCTACTAGTCTTTTTTGTGCTAGCGATGCAGTGTCTTCCTACCCAGGTTGTCACCCGCAAGGAGACAGGTTCCTGGAGGTGGGCGTTCTTCCAACTTGGCTACATGACCATTTTGGCTTACGCGATGGCTTTCCTAGCGAGACAAGGCATTCTTGCGTTGGGGCTTTCGTAACGAATCGCTTTCACGTTACGGCCCTACTGCAACGTCACTGGGCTTGTCGGTGCGCCGCCGGGTGCGTTTCCGGTTAGGTTTGCTTGTCCATTCCTTCGTCATCAGTTCAAAAACTTGCGGTGACTCGTAACGGACAACGTTTTTGCCCTCAGGCATGGGGCCGACCAACCCTCGAAAAACCGGCAAACCCCGCAAGGCTAAATCGGTACTGCAGTCATCAATGCCGATCTGCGTATACGAATGCAGCAGCGGGTCGATCGATGGGTAGTCACGAATTCTTAAGGTTCCATCTTGGGCGCGCGTCACGATGCGGAAGGTGTCTTTCTTAGCCATGGTAACTCCGGGAGATTGCAGGCAAAAAACCTCGCTTTGATCGACGCGATCACTGATTAGCGACCAACACTCCGTTGCTGGAGGGGGTCGGTCACCTGGGCAGGACGTGACCGCGCCGACAAAAGCTGAGGATGGGAAGACGATGACGGGCAAGGTCACTCTTCAATGTTCAGTTTTCGGCACCCTCGAGCGCATCCCACAGAAAACGTTCCACGGACCGAAGCATGGACACATTACAAAGAATGTGACCAAGCGTTGCAGGACGCATTTGCAGCCGCAGTCGTTGCTCGTGGTGCATTCGTGACAACCCGATTGACCAAGCGTCGCTACCGCAAACTATCACGCTCCAGGACTTGACGGGCGTCTCCGCGTCCCACGATCACCAACGCATTGCTTTGCGGTCGCTGGGCCGCTTCGGCAGATCGATCGAACGGTACCGCATAGCAGACGAAGGCACCGGTGGAGGTGTCCATGACGTAGACGACGCTGCCTGGCCCCCCTCCGGGCTGATTCGCACCCCCGGGAAAATCCGCATCGCCCGTCACCATGATGTAACCGGAATCGCGACCGCCCTGCAGAACCTCCTTGACATTGGCAAAAAAGACTGCCCCAAATCGTCCCGCGCGGGGATACAAAACATGGCACTGCAGCAGGCCCGTATCGTGATCCAGCATGAAGAAGCCTTCAGCAAACCTTCCCACATTACCTGTCGCGATCGAAAAACTTTCACTGGTTGCCGAAGCGACCGCGTTGAGGCCGTTAGGGGGCCAGGGGGACTGGGGGATCCCGGAATCTTGCTTTCCAAGCCACAGACCGGTCGCAAACACCATCGCCCCCACAAACAGGCTGCCACACAACGGGAGTGAACGACTGGAGAGCAGACGGGCGAATCGGCAACAATTAGGTGAACTATCAAATGGAACCATAGCGACGAGTACTCCCGGCGGTTTATTTAGAAGGCTAAATGGCTATCAAGTCTTACCCGTGATTGTACGCCGTTACTAGTGACTTTACGATTGTCCCAGAACGGATCTACCAAAATTTCTCTGCGCAAGTGAGGATAAATCATGGGCATTAACGCTCCACTGAATCGAAAACTTCGAATGGGACTTGTCGGGGGCGGCCAGGGCTCATTCATCGGTCGCGTCCATTCCATTGCTGCCTGTTTGGACAATCGCGCCGAACTTGTCGCTGGGGCCCTGTCCAGTAATCCGGAACGGGCCAAGGCCTCCGCACCCGACTATGACATTCGCCCCGAGCGTGCCTACGGCTCTTATCAGGAAATGTTAGCCACAGAAGCGAGTTTGCCGGAGGACCAACGGATCGACTTTGTCAGCATTACCACCCCCAATTACACGCACTTTCAGGTTGCCAAGGCGGCGGTCGAATCGGGGTTTCATGTCGTCTGCGATAAACCGATGACATTTGACCTGGAACAAGCGGAGCAGTTGCAGGCGGCGGTTGAGAAAGCGGGGGTCGTGTTCGCGGTCTCGCATAATTACACCGGATACCCTTTGGTACGGCAGGCACGCCAGATGATCCTTGGCGGCGAACTGGGGGAAATCCAAGCAATCCGCGCCCAGTACATCCAGGGCTGGCTGCGAACCAAACTGGAGGCCGACGCCCAAAAACAGGCTGCTTGGAGGACCGATCCAAGTAAAAGCGGTGCGGCTGGCGCGTTTGGTGATATCGCCACGCATGCCTACAACTTGGGACGCTACATGACAGGCTTGCTGCCTGCGCAGGTGAGCTGTCACTTGAAGACTTTTGTCGATGGCCGCAAGTTGGATGATTACGGCACCGCGATTATTCGTTACGAAAATGGTGGTCTGGGGAGTGTCACAGCATCGCAGATCAGTCACGGACGGGAGAACGACGTAAGCATCGAAATCGACGGCACAAAGGGGGCCTTGCAGTGGCACCAGGAGAATCCCAATGAAATGATTGTTCGTCAGAATGGTCAACCGCATCGGATTTACACCCGTGACCCAAATGCTGCTTTCATGGAAGGTGCCGGGGCTGGGGCCTGCCGTCTTCCCGCAGGCCACCCCGAAGCTTTCTTCGAGGCTTTTGCAAATGTTTACTCCGCGACATTTGACGCGATTGCGGCGGTTGCCGATGGCCAGCCCGTGCCAGGCAAAGAAACGATTTTTCCCAATGTGTACGACGGTGTCGAAGGGATGTTCTTCATTCAGCAGTGTGTGGCTAGTAGCCAGCAAGATGCCATGTGGCTTTCTCTGTTACATCCGTCGGCTCGACGGTAAGGCGTCTTTGTGAACAGCGATCAAGCCTCCCCAGCGGCAGCGATTGCTGCCGGTACAGTCGCGGTAGTTCTGCCCGCTGCCGGGAAAAGTCAACGCTTTCGTGGCGCCGGGCTGAAAAAAATTTTTGCACTGCTCCAAGGGCGCCCCGTGTGGTGGCATTCGGCAAACATGCTGCGTCAACGGCCTGAGGTAGGGCAAATCATCCTCGTGACAGCGAAAGACGATCAGGAACTGTGGCACGCGCAATCCGATGAGCTGGAGAGGTTGCGTGTCCACTGCTGTATCGGAGGCGAGGAACGTTCTGATAGTGTCCGCTGTGGCTTGGAACAGGTATCGGATCATCCCCTGGTCGCGATTCACGATGCGGCAAGGCCAATCGTTCCGGATTCGGATCTGAGAGCGGTTTTTCAAGCCGGTCTCGAATCGGGAGCGGCCCTGTTGGCGACGCCGGTGCGGGGCACGCTAAAACGACTATCCGGGGACCAGCAGACTTGTTCCACGATCGACCGCGAAGGAGTCTGGGAGGCACTAACGCCACAGGTCTTTCGTACCGAAATCCTGCAAAATGCTTACCATCGCTGGCGGGGCCGACCGGTGACCGATGACGCCCAATTGGTAGAACGCGCCGGTTATCCTGTGCGAATTGTTGCCGGCTCGCCACACAATCTCAAAATCACCCAGGCTGATGACTTATTGTTAGCAACCGCTTTACTGGCAACCCGTTCTCATCCAGCAGGACCGTGAATCCATGTGGACCATCGCTTCGTTTGTATTCTTTACTGGACTGGTCGGGCTGGTCACGTGGCTGCTGACACGCAAACGTGAGCTTGCTTCGACCGATGGCTACTTCCTGGCGGGACGTAGTCTGGGGGCCGGAGTGATCGCAGGTTCGCTGCTGTTGACTAACCTGTCAACCGAACAATTGGTCGGCTTGAACGGTGCGGCCTTCAAAGATGGGTTGTGCGTGATGGCCTGGGAGGTTGTCGCCGGGGTGTCGTTGGTAGTCATGGCCTTATTTTTCCTGCCTCGCTACCTTCGGCGCGGGCTCACCACCATTCCCCAGTTTCT
>SLFV01000171.1 GCA_007124075.1 Roseimaritima sp. | reverse complement strand
CGGTACGCCCCAGCGTTCGCTTAGTACGTGCGGTGATGGAAACGGGAGAAAGCATTTTGCATTTATGGGGACGGAACGTGAACGCTGGCGGTGGTGCCAACGCCGCCTACACCACCGTTGCCGATGTCGACTGGGCTTTTTGCGTTCCCGTCCCCAACGATGCCTGTCGGGGCTGGATGCTGTACGTCAGCGGTCGTCTGGGCACCCCAGGCAACTTCTCGCTGGAGCAGTCGCTACAGTCTGCACCGCGCGACCTCCGAGATGATGTCAAATTTACGGGACTGGTTGCGACGACGCTTGGAAATCTGCGGCAGGTTCGCGCGTTGCAGCGTCGTCAGGCAGGGCTGCGACGATTTTTTGCCCCGGTTGTCATGGAAGCCCTAGCAACGCGTGATGCCGACCAAGTTCTAGAACCGCGGGAGGCCGAGGTCTCAGTACTTTTTTGTGATTTGCGAGGCTTCTCACGTCGCAGTGAGGAGGCGTCCGATCATCTGCTGGACCTACTGCACCGCGTCAGCGAGGCCTTAGGGGTAATGACGCGGCACATCCTGGATAGTGATGGTGTGGTGGGGGACTTTCACGGTGACGCGGCAATGGGTTTTTGGGGTTGGCCGCTGGAACAGGAGGATGCGCCGGAGCGGGCGTGTCGAGCGGCCTTGGCGATATCAGCAGAATTTTTCGAAGCTGCGATGGGCGGCAATCGCTCCATGAGTGGCTTTCGATGTGGGATTGGAATCGCGACCGGTCGCGCGGTTGCGGGCCGCATCGGCACGACCGACCAGGTGAAGGTGACGGCCTTCGGTCCCGTGGTGAATTTGGCCAGTCGTTTGGAAGGGATGACGCGTCCATTAGCCGCCGATATTTTGTTGGATGAAGCAAGCGCCAGGTTTGTCCGCACGCGTTTGGGAAAGGATGCGTTACGCATCCGGCGTTTGCTAAAGGTCCGACCTGCCGGTGTTCTGACGGAGGTGGAGGTCAGCCAATTGCTGCCACCTTATGGCCCACAGTGCCCACTAAGCGATCATGATATCATGACTTACGAGGCGGCTTTGGATCGGCTGATCGTTGGTCGCTGGGACGAAGCATTCGCATTGTTGCACGATGTCCCCGCGGACGACCTAGCGAAAGACTTTCTGACCGCGACCATCGCTCGTCACGGGCGCGTGCCGCCGCCCAATTGGGACGGCGTCATCGATCTTCCTAAGGGCTAGATATGCATGTTTTAGTTACTGGGGCGGGCGGCTTTTTGGGCTCGCACATCGTCCGCCAACTACTGGCTCGCGGGGATCGTGTTCGAGGCTTCAGCCGTGGCCTGTATCCCGAACTGACTTCGCTGGGCATGCAGCAGGTTTGCGGTGATATCGTTGACGCGGATGCGGTCAGGCGGGCATGCCAAGGAATCGATGCCGTCGTTCATACCGCCGCCAAAGCGGGCGTGTGGGGCCGCTGGGCTAACTACTATGTTCCCAACATGATCGGCACACAGAATGTTTTGCGGGGTTGCCAGGCCCATGGGGTGCCAATCCTGGTCTACACCAGCAGTCCCAGCGTGACGTTTGACGGTTCCGACCAAAAAGGGGTCGATGAATCGGTCCCGTATCCGCAGAAATGGCTTTGTCACTACCCCCACACCAAGGCTTTGGCGGAGCAAGCGGTCTTGCGAGCGAACCAGCCAGGAAAACTTCAAACCGTTTCCTTGCGTCCGCACCTGATTTGGGGCGAGGGCGACCCGCACTTGCTGCCGCGTTTGATCCAGCGCGCGCAGAACGGGCGATTGCGGATTGTTGGTGACGGTCAAAATCTGATCGATGCAACGCATGTCGAAAATGCCGCGGGCGCGCACCTCTCAGCAATGGCTCGCCTGGCTGCGGACCCGAATTCCCCAGCCGCTGGACGGGCCTACTTTGTATCCCAGAATCAACCGGTCAACTGCTGGCAATGGATCGCCAACCTGCTTGAAGCGGCGGGGACGAAACGCCCCAGTCGCCAGATTAGTTTCAAAACTGCGTGGCGAATTGGTGCGACCATGGAGACCTTCTATCGGATTATTGGCAAGACGACAGAACCACCAATGACACGATTTGTCGCAGCCCAATTGGCAACCGATCATTACTTCGACTTGTCCGCGGCCATTCGCTTGCTAGGCTACCAACCAACGATTACCAATGAACAAGGATTGGAACGGTTAAGCAGCGGACTTTAACGACTCGAACACGCACCTGGGAACCATTTCAACATGTTGCTAAAGCTCATCGCCAGTTTGCTGGGACTCGTATCGGCACAACCGATAACTTGGAGTTTTACCCCCAATCGAGAGAACGATGTTGTTGTCCGGCAGACAGACGATGAACTGACGATTATGACGACCGGTCACGATCCTTACATCGTCGGCGAATGGACCGAAAAACTGCAGCCACAGCATCGCGTACTGGAATTTCAGTATTTCTGTCCGGCAGGGATTGGGGATGTGTCTATCTTCCCTGGCCCTCCCTTTCAAGCAAGCACTGAAATTCAATTACCCCCAATGCGGATAGCCGAAACGTGGGCGACCTATCGCGCAGTGATCCCGGAGGGGGCCGGCCTGAATCGGCTTTCGGATAGCCCGGAATTGCGGATTGATTTGGGGATGAAGCCCGATGTCCGGCTGATAATCCGTGATGTACGCATTCATCCATTGTCAGCGGACGATGCTGCGAGGCTAGAGGAAAAAAAGAGAGATTGGGAGTCGCTTGTTGAGCGGGGCGAAACGATTCGCGGATACCTGGATGCAACATTTCCGTTGTCGCTGGAGGAGGTGATCGTGGAGGCGGAGCAAATTCGTTTATTAGGTAAACGGGCTGCCCGGTTGTCACCGCCCGCGGGATGGCAAGTCATCGAATTGACCCCGGGCCTGGACGCGGATGCCGATGGAGTCGCCGTGCGTGCTGAATTGGAAGTTGACGAAGAAAACTTTGAATTTGTGGTACCACGCTTTGATCAACAACGCGATCGCTGCTTTAGTGGTTGGCGGATTATCGACGGACGCCCACTAACAGCCAGACAATTTCCCACACGTTTTGGTTCAAGCCCCAGCCTGCGACAGTCACCGCCAACCTTACCTCGGTCCCAGAAAGGACTGGGGGGTTTTTGGCTAGGAGGACCGGTCGACGAAATTGCTGACCTGGGCGTTGCGGCAGTTACGCTGAATTTGGTCCTGAACCCTTTCATTTCCGATTCTGCTGGTCCGCGTCGCGAACGGTTATCGGTCGAGGGTCCGCCCGTCTACTTTGACTCCACGCCCTTTGACCGCTTGGATCAGACCATGGCATTTGCGGACCAACACAACCTGATCGTTTCCGCGATCCTACTGATCCTGCCCCGGCACGTCCAAGACCAAAAGCACCCCTTAGTGCATCCCCGAAATGATGGCGGCAGCTATAGCATGCCTAACCTGACGACCGATCGAGGTGCAATGATCTACGCCCAAGTCTTGCAGCGAATCGCCTCACGCTATGATGGCAAGGAGAGTTCGCCTGGGTTAATTTCAAATTGGATCGCACACAACGAGGTCGATTTCCATCACGTGTGGTCTAACATGGGGATCCAGCCACGACCGATCGTGACGGAAACTTATTACCGCGCGTTACGCATTATCCACGCGGCTACAGTGCAGTCGGTTCCTACCGCTCGGGTGTTTGCTTCGCTGACACATCACTGGAACGTCCCGGATGACGGGTCTGGACAGCAACTTGCCCCCCGCGACTTCTTGCGCGATCTGCAACGCTATTGTCAGCAGGAAGGAGATTTTTCGTGGGGAGTGGCCTATCACCCCTATCCGGAAAACCTGTTTGCCACAGTGGCGTGGGAAGACCGGAATATCACCGATGACTTTGATTCACCGTTAATCACGATGAAAAATTTTGATGTACTGGTCCGTTTCCTCAAGCAAACCTCGATGCTGGATTCACAAGGACGAATCCGCCCGATCCTCTTGAGCGAACAGGGGATTCACTCTGCATCGTACTCCGACGAACACCAGGCATGTCAAGCCGGTTCGCTTTGGTGGATGATGCAGCGGGTCCGAAACTATCCCGAAATTGAATCTTTTCATTACCATCGCTGGATCGACCATCCTAACGAGGGGGGACTATTGCTGGGTCTCAGAACCTTGCCGACAGCGGACCATCCCGACGGCCAGCGGAAGCGTGCATGGTACGTTTATCAGGCCATCGGAACCGATCGCGAGCAGGAAGTTACCGAGGGCTTACCCCAGCCGCAGTCTCCTTGACCAGCCAGTCCGACACGTCCGGCAAAGAGATCCCGGGTGCGAAGCCTGTCCCCTATCCGTTGCAGATTTTGTCATTTCAGCCAACTGGTCGGCGAAAAGGGCCCGCGCTAGACTGTAGGAAGATCTCTGGGAAGCCGATTGACATGAATCGCTTCCCTATTCCCTTTCCCCGAGTGCTAAGAAGACAATGCAAACTGATCGATTTGATTTGGTCGTTCTGGGTGGAGGCCCTGCTGGTTACGTCGCTGCGATCCGGGCTGCTCAGCTAGGAATGAAGGTTGCCTGCGTCGATGAAAACTCGCAATTTGGGGGAACTTGCTTGCGTGTTGGATGCATTCCCAGCAAGGCGTTGCTGGAGTCAAGTCACCTTTATCACGAAGCCCGACATGGTTTCGCGGAGCATGGTCTGCGCGTCAGCGACGTGCAATTGGACCTGGCCCAAATGATGCAGCGGAAGGAGAAGATTGTCGCTGCATTGACAGGTGGTATCGACATGTTGTTCAGCAAGAACAACGTTGTGGGGGTTCGCGGGAGAGGCAAGTTGCGAGACGTCAACACGATTGAGGTTTACGAAGGCACGGAGCCTACTCAGCGTCTACAGGCGGATAAAATCCTACTGGCTTTGGGAAGCAAACCTGCAAGTTTGCCAAGTATCGAGGAGGATGGCGTCTTTATCGGCAACAGCACCATGGCATTGTCGTTTGACAAAGTTCCCGAGCGATTGGTCGTCATCGGTGGGGGCTACATCGGCTTAGAACTAGGCAGCGTCTGGAACCGATTGGGCAGCGAGGTTATCGTGCTGGAGGCGTTTGATCGCATTTTGACCGGGATCGATGGCGAAGTCGCGCAGCTTGCGCATCGGATGTTCAGGAAACAGGGGCTACAAATCCATACCAGCACAATGGTCGAATCGGCCGTGCGGGATGGGGACCACTGCCTGGTCAAGGTGAAAGACGGGGAGGCCATCGCGTGCGACCGCGTGCTGCTGTCGACCGGTCGCGTGCCCACGACCAGTGGGATCGGCTTGGAAGAGGCGGGGGTTGAACGAGATCATCGCGGTTTCGTTTCTGTGGATGCGCATTTTCGCACGTCGGTGCCCGATATCTTTGCCATCGGCGATTGCATCGGGGGCGCTATGCTGGCTCACAAAGCGATGGAAGAAGGCATGGTCTGTGTGGAACAAATCGGGGGTGTTCCCAGTCATGTCAACTATGGTGTGATTCCCGCAGTCGTGTACACGCATCCCGAGATCGCTACCGTGGGCAAAACTGAGGAACAATTGAAGGCAGAAGGGATTGCCTATCAGAAAGGCATTTGCCCATTCGGTGCCAACGGACGTGCCCGCACCTTGGGCGAAGTCGATGGAAGGGTTAAAATTTTAGCGGATTCCGAAACCGATCGTGTGCTGGGGGTACACATCATTGGTGCGAGGGCTGGCGATTTGATCGCTGAGGCCGCAGCCGCAATGGAGTTTGGTGCCAGTAGTGAGGATATCGCGCGGACTTGCCACGCCCATCCGACGTTGTCCGAGGCGGTCCACGAAGCGGCGCTTGCCGTCGAAAACCGCGCGATTCACACGGTTTGATCTCAGTCGCACGTCCGTTTGGCTTAGATGGTTCAACAACCACTCAATGCTGCGTTTAACAGCCCGTTGAAAAAGGGGGATGAGCCTTTGGAGGTCACGGGGTCACGATGGTGCTGGCGTCGGTGATCAAGCCATATCGCAGCAATGTTTTCCTTAACTTTACCATACCTGGCTGGTCCAGTGGGGTCATTGGCAAACGCAATTCACCGGTATCGGTATCAAGGATTCGCATCGCAGCCTTGACGGGAATTGGGTTGGTGGCAAGCCCAAGCATGTCCCTGCATAATGCAAATAGTTTATAGTGCAGATGTTGGGCGGTCGCTTTGTTACCTGCGGAGGCTGCACGCACCAAAGCCAACATGTCCCCCGGGACAACATTGCCGACTACAGAAATCACCCCCTCAGCCCCGACAGACATCATTGGCAAAGTCAAACTGTCGTCCCCGCTTAGAACGGTCAGGTCGGTTGTTGCCAAAATTTCCGAGCAAGCATCCAGCTTTCCTGTCGCCTCCTTAACCAACGCGATCCCATCAATCTCCGCAAGTCGCTGAATCGTCTGTGTTTCGATATTTGCCGCGCTCCGGCCAGGAATGTTGTAGACACAGACCGGGATCGAAACCGCCTCTGCGATCGCTTTAAAATGTTGATAAAACCCCTCTTGGGTTGGTTTGTTGTAGTAAGGAGCAACCTGCAGCGTTGCGTCGGCACCCTCGCGTTGGGCACGTTTGGTTAACCGCAAGGCCTCCGCCGTACTGTTGCTCCCCGTCCCGGCCATTACCTTGACCCGTCCGGCGGCCAACTGAATGGTTTCCGCGATGACACGTTCGTGCTCGTCATGTGTCAGGGTTGGAGATTCCCCGGTGGTGCCGACCGGTACCAAACACGTCACGCCCGCAGCGATCTGGGATTCAATCTGTTCGCGAAGCCGAGCAAAATCGACTTCCCCATCGCGAAAGGGGGTCACAATTGCTACAGATAAACCAGCGAATCCGGAACCGCGTCGATTGGTCATATTTGTAAAATCTAAAAGCTGAGAATGTTGAAGGGCGCTCACTCCTGGAGGCGCCTGATCAAGGGCGCTGTAGGTTCCTGAACCACCGATATCGTTCAGTATGGTCGCCCCGGTCGCAACATTTTCTATTGTTTCCCTATCCGCTTCTGTTTGGCAAGCGGCCTGATTGGCAAAGCCTAATCAAAACAGAGAAGTTTTAGATCCGCTTACTCGCCCACCGCGATAACGCGACCTGGAATGCCACCCACTTCCAAACTAGCGACTACCTGGAAATCTGACAGCGATAAAAGGGACAGTGTGCCATCACCCGGATTGGAGAATACCGCGTAGCGACGAGTGGGCAGGACGGTTAACGCATGATGCCCTTGGTGGCCAGGGCCCAAGCGGTTCCGGCCAATCGCAAGCGTCTTCGCCAGTTTCGCGTCGCTGAAATCCCCATCCAGGTTGGGATCCAGATCCACGATCAATAATTGATCCTCCTCGGCCGCGTCCGCACTTTCCGCGAAGATCAAGGCGAACCGCTTTCCGATCCGCGTCTGCAATGGGATCGGTGTACCCAAAGAAACCGACGGATCGATCGGGAGCGATAGTTGGCCAAGCGTCGGCTCTGCGTCGGCAGCATTCAGAAAGCACAACTTGGCGGCATCCGCTTTCCCAGTAACAAACAAAACGTAGTTCCGCACGTTTCCAAACGCACCGGTTCGCAGCGGCTTGTCGTCGGAGTCGTTACCAAGCGAAATGGAATGGACTACGATATCCGCAGGACCTTGGCTTATACTACGATCGGCCGTCACCCAGCAGATACCGTCAGCGGGCGCGAAGAAGACCTTGTTTTGATTTGTGGTAGCGCCATGCAGCACCCCCGTGGGACAGTGAAACGAATACCCTTTGCCCGCTTGTTTGCCGATTCCTACCACATCGACACGTCCTGCGTCGGGGCCTGAGGGAGCAATCCAGGTACTGTACACAACATCATTGCCAACGATTGCCAACGTGATGTGACCGCCACCCCCTTCATAAAATGTTGCGGCTTGCGACGCTTCCTTGGCTTGGCGAATTCGGCCAGCCGAGGTTAGCGTAAACCCGTTCTTGCGATCGTTGGCCAACGCGAAGGTCGCGCCGTACTTGTAAACGTGTGCTGGATTTCCCTGCTGGTCGTCGATCTGCTGCAGCAGCACCCGTGGCTGATGCTGCAGTCGCCAGTGAGAGTGATCCCCGTGCGGCTCCTCCACGACCCCCGAGTCCACGGCGATCCACCCACTACCAATATTTCCCTCGTCTTGGTCACGGACACCGACAACCAAAATCCCTTCATCTTCCACCATCTGAACAAGGCCCTGCTGCTCGGGATCCAGCGACGGGAATCCGACGAGCGATTGTTTCTTCAAACTCCATTTTTGTCCCGCAGACTGCAGGTCCCCCCAGTAAAGCTTTTGATCTTCTTCATCTTGCCAGAAAAACCTGGCAAGGGTCCGTTGTTGGGCACCGAT
>SLFV01000154.1 GCA_007124075.1 Roseimaritima sp. | reverse complement strand
GTAACTCTATCGCTATCATCGCGGTGCAAGGGGATTTCGGCAACCGGCATCAATCCAGCAACCTCCGGCGCGGGTGGAACGTCGGGTTAGCTGTCCGATGTGGGGTTGGTCCCATCGGGGTGGGTTTGGCGATAGTGTTCATAGGCGGGACCGACGCGGTTCATCGGTACCCAGCGACCGCGAGTTTTGGTGTCACTTTGCAACAATGTATCCGGCAAAATTTCTCCGCGGTCAATTCGCACCAAAAGATCGGGTTCATTCATTGGTCCCACCGCACGCGATTTGCCGAACCAGCTTCGTTTCAGAAAATACCAATCATGCGACATGATTTTGCCACCTTTTGCCCCGAATCCGACCCGTGCCCTTGGGATTGCCGAAGGACCGCACCACCTAGATGGTACCTTTCTGCTGGCCGGTTTGAAACAACGTCGCCATTCACGGGTTCGGAAATCATGCCGCCACCGGTTTTTCTCTCCCGCCGCCACTGGCGAATTCCACCACGAAAAAACCTGATTTTGGCGGTCCCAGACCACTAAGGATGAAAGTAAAGCGAATCGATATTCATCAATCCACTCCGAGACTTCTCGTTGGTGAAAACGACGTAAAGCGTTACCTGGCCCGGCGGATTGGTCAGTTGAACTTCCTGTTCCTGAAAGTCTTCCCAACTGTTGTTGACCTTTACCGTGGTCGTTCCCAACAATGTCCCATCGACTGATCCGGAGCGAAACTGGACATCCGCACCAGCGCCGGCACTAGCGACACGAATGCTTATCCGCTGGTTCTCCGCAAGATGTAAATCATCGAAGCGAAGGTAGCCCAGATGATCAATGGCACCCATGAACTGCCCTTGCTCGGCATTCTTGGAACCCAGCGGTCTGGTGCCCCGGTAATCATTCGCCGCTTCCGCTTGGACCTTGCGACTGCGAACCAACACCTCGGCGGTGCCGGTCAGTTTTGGCAGATCACCTCGTCCAAGGTCGGTGTAATTGGCAACCAGTCGTAACTGCCCTTGGTCTTCTGCAATGGCCAAGACGTTATTAAATCCTGTTGCGGAAGGGCGTGAATCGTCCGCGGTCAGGGAAAAGATGTACTCCACCATTTGCGTAATCTCACCGACGGTATGTTGTTGATGCGGCAGCATCCCAACCTTCCCCCAAACGCCAGTGGATCCCTCGCGGACACGCTGGACGCTAAGATCAAGCTGGTGAGGTTGGCTGCGATACTTGTCCGCAATCGCCTGAAAGGATGGTCCCACCAAATTACGATCGGGCGCGTGGCAGTTCAGGCAATCGCTACCCCGCATTAGCCGCAGCCCGGCGGGCTGATTCGCATCGGCCGCCTGGATATCGGAAAGATACGGTTCAGCGATCACAAACAGCCGGCTGAGGGCAGTCCCCTCAATCGGCTTCCAGCCGTCATCTTCGGCCAAATCAAAATCGCTTGTCCCATCTTCGATATCATGCACCGCGACTTCATACCGCAGCGGTTGGCCGGGGGTGTAGAAATCGCCTGGGCGGGGCGCAAGGAATTCGACTTCGGGGCGAGCATTGCCGACGATCACGGCCAGGCTGGTCATGCCGATCGCCCCGTCGGGGTCGGCAACCTCCAGTTCAATCGTGTAGACTCCCGGTTCCTGAAACACCGCCGTCGCGGTCTCTGTCGTGGCCAGTCGTTTTCGCCGGACCTCCGTGGGGGCGGCGGGTTGATCGGTCTGTGCATGCAATTCCGGTGGTGTCTCCGCGGCCTGTTCCGTGCGAATAATCGACCAACGATAAGACAGCGGGTCACCATCGGGATCGGTTGAATCCGCAGCGGACAACTGCACCGTCAACGGTTCGCGACCGACGGTGTTTTCGGCTTTCACAACGGCCTGAGGCTTGCGATTCCCACGCACGTAATCAATCCGAATCAATTGCGCATCGGGGTTCACCCCCCAGGTTTCACCGTATTCAATAACGTACAGCGATCCGTTTGCGTCAAACTGCATGTCGATCGGACGTTTGAAGGTGCGCTCCGGCAGAAAAGGCTCTAGATTCACCAAATCACCATTGTCGTTCAGGCGAGCGGCAAAGATGGTGTGCCGCGACCATTCGTAGATAAATAGTGTGGAATCAAACGCAGCGGGAAACTTTGTCTGCGATGAAGAATCGGGGTCATGGTAGTACACCGGGCCAGCGCACGCGGTTCGGCCACCTGCCCCGAGTTGCGGAAACCGATCGGATTGGGAACCTGGATAATAGATCATCGCTGGCTGCGCCGGTGGCAAAACCTCCGCCCCGGTGTTGTTGACCGACCGATTAACCGGACGCTGCGGATCCAGCTTCGCACCGACCTGCCCCGATTCGAAATCGACCATCGCGTACGCAAAATTGTCCGCGATGAAATAAGGCCAACCAAAGTTGCCCGCTCGCTTGGCTTGGTTGATTTCGTCGTATCCGCGCGGACCTCGCGGACCGTCGGCACCCGCGTCCGGTCCGACATCCCCCCAGTGCAAAAAACCGGTGCGCGGATCGACCGTAAAACGCCAGGGATTCCGGCAACCCATAACATAGATTTCCGGATGCCCTACCGATCCGTCGGGGGGAAAGAGATTTCCTTTGGGGATCGAATAGGTCCCGTCGGGTTCGGGGCAAATCCGCAGGATCTTGCCGTTGTACGATTTGGTGTTTCCTGCGGTTCGCTGCGCATCCCAGGGTTCGCGACCGGGCCGCTGGTCAATGGGGGCATATCCCGCCGAATCGTTGAATGGATTGGTGTTATCCCCGGTACCAATGTACAAACAGCCGTCGGGGCCAAACTCCAACGCTCCCGCATGATGGCAGCATTCCCGACGCTGCTCCTCGAAACGAAACAACCGTCGCTCACTGTCCAGATCTAGCTTTCCATCGCGATAGGTGAATCGGCTGATGTGTTGGCCCGAGTAATCCGGTGGCGAGTACTGCAGATAAATCCAGCCGTTCTCCACAAAATTAGGATCTAGGGCCAGGCCAATCAAGCCATTTTCCTGCGCGGTGGTAACCTGTAACTGGCCCAGTTCGCGAACCTGTCCTGTCTTCGGCTGAATCTGCTTGACTTTGCCCGCAATTTCTATCAGAAAAATCGACCCGTCGGGTGCAATTTCCAGCTCCATCGGTTGTTTCAGGTCGCTGGCAACCACAGTCACTTCGAAGCGACTGGGATCAACCTCCGCAGCCCAAACGATTGAACACCCCAGTCCAATCACAACGACGACGGACAACGCCGCACGGAATACTTGGTCATACATCGGGAGGTACCCACGAAGGATTACTGAAGAAAAATGAGCGAGGGGAAACGTTGCCGAGAGGCGAGTTGCAGGTCGGTTTGCAACACGACCGCCCGCCAGGGGAGCCGCTATTATGCTTGACGAGCCGGAAAGTTCAATCAACTGTGCATCCGTGGCAGCGGGCACCCGCGTTGAATGATCATCGCCTCCCCGGCGGATAACTCGTTTAGTCGTGCGTGGACGGTCGCAGGCGGTGCAAATTCCTTAGCCAGACGAACGTAGGTACTGTGATGCCTGGCCTCCGATTCAAACAGGCTGGCATAAAATTCAGCCAACTCTGGATCCGTCACGTGCTCCGATAGTCGTTTGAAGCGTTCACAGCTTCTGGCTTCGATCAACCCCGCAATCAGCAAGCGATCGACCGCGCGGTCGGGGTCATTGGGCCGGATGAGCTTGTGTAATTGTCGACCGTAGTCGCCCGGAGGCTGCAGGCGAAAACCGATCGAACGTCGCTCCAACAAGTCACGGACCATATAGAAATGCTCCAGTTCCTCCTGAATGATCTCGGTCATCGCCTCGCACAGAGGACGGTTTTCGATGTAACTGCCCAGCAAACTCATTGCCGTCGCGGCAGCCTTGTGTTCGCAGTGAGCGTGATCGATCAAGATTTCTTCCAGATACTGGTCAACTTGATCCAACCATCGTTGGCTACTGGCACATTGTAAATTCAGCATCACGTCACTTTAGCGGGAACAAAAAATTATCCAACGGCGGGCAGGCTGGGAGCGACAAGTCAAACAGACCGTTAGGCAAGCGTCAGATAAGAGTACACCAATCCTCTTCCGTCTATTCCCGCTGCGCGGGACCGGAGGAGACAAGCAAAGCCGACAGGGATGGATCCCGCATCGTTCAGGGACCGGCGTTGGTTACTGCCTTGCAAGCGCCGCCTTGATCAACTCTTCACGGGTTAACAGCCCATCCTTATCTTGATCGACATTGCGAAACTGGAACAGGTAGAAGGCGGTGGGGACTTCGGTTTTGGAAACCTGCCCGTCGCCGTCGCGGTCGAAACGTCGGATGAATTGATCGGCAAATTGCTCCGCATCTGCCTGCCGGCGTTGACGCTCCATCTCCTGCCGCTCGCGTTGCTGCTGGTCGTCCTGATCGGCGGTATTCTCACGTTGCAACGGTCTGGCAATCTGCAAAAATACCAGCGACATTTCTTCCCATGTCTGGTCACCCCACGTTACGTACTGGGTAGGATCGGGATTACTGGGGTTCTTTGAAGAATTATCAAACGTGCAGCGAAACTGAATCCGCTGGATGTCCGCCAGGGGCAATGGCTGCGCCAAACGATAATTGTGCTGCCAGTTAAAATCATAACGCGGGACTCGTAACAAAGTCCTCGTTCGCTCTGCTTGCTCCGCGATCAACTCGAAAGACTTACCCCGAACATGCATGTGCGGAGCGATCGCCATGAGTTCTGCGTCACGGGGAAAATGGCCGACATCCCCAGTAACCGTGTGAGACGAATCGTGCGGCGGGATCTCGAAATCTTGCTCTATCCCCCCCAGCACCAACACTTCGTGTGTGATCGAATCGGCGGGAGCGAAAACCAAACCAATCTTCGAAATGTCCGATTGCGGCGTTCCGTTGGGGGTGTAGTGCATTTGAAACACAAATTGAGACCCAGCGGGAATCCGACGACCGTAGCCGGCAGGCATAATGGTCGCCTCCTGACCGGGAACGTAAGCCGACAGGAAGCCTATTTCCTGCATGCGTGTCCCATCGGGGGGACGCAAAAAAACAATGCAGTGATGGACCACGCCACGATTACCAGGAATGACCTCAGCCGCCGACACCCACTGCTCCGATTCAAATCCTGGATCGACCACGAAATACTGGTAATCCACGGTCCCTTCGGCGGGAACGATGAAAGGTTTTTCGCGCATCGGGACTACCAGGTCGGGCGATTGTGGCAGATGCCAATCGGTTGCTGCCATGACCGCCGTGGGCAAATCGGCAGGGTCACCAAAGGGGGTGCCCGCAGCAACCCAGTCGTGCAAAAGCTGCCGCTGATCGGCGGTCATCTTCCTCGCGTTTTCCAGTTCTACGTCACCCTCCGCAGCGTGCCAGGGTGGCATCCGCCCGTCGTCGACGACCTCCAAGATCATATCGGCCCAGCCGATCACCTGGTCATAATCGGTCAGCCCCAAGGGACCAATTTCACCCTCACGATGGCACTGCACGCACTGTTGATTCAGCACGCGGCTGACTTGGTTTGCAAAGGTAACGGTCGCATCGGGATCAGGTTCCCGCTTGGGGGCGATCAAACAGCCCACGGCATTGGTTTTGGCAATGGTCACCTCTTGGCCGACCAGCAAGGCATCCAAAGCGGCTCGCAAATCAGCGGTGGTTGGTTCAGGTCTGGCGACTCCGGGTAGGTATTGGTCGTCGATGCGTCCCTGGTAACGCACCCGCCCCTGACTGTCGATCACGATCACTTCCGGGGTGCGAGTCACATGGAAGCGGCGCATGGCTTCTTGGTCGTAATCCATGCCCAGCGGAAAACCAATGCCATGTTGCTGACCGTAATGACGGAACTTCCGCAGCGAGTCCTGCTGGTTGGAGCAAATCCCGACAAAGGAGACGCGTTCCGAATACCGTTGGGCCAGACGTTGCAGTCGCGGGCCGTACAGTCGTGCCAGTGGACATTCCGTACCTAGAAAACAAAGCACGGTAAAGTGATGGGGCGACGGCGATTGAATTCGCAAGGGTCCCCCGTGGACGTCAACGATCGTCAAATCGACCGCTTCAGCGATCACGGCCCCAGGGGCAGGCTGCGTTAAGCCCTGAGAAGGTTTCAATGCAGCAACCCCACAAACAAGGCAGATGACGATGGTTCGCACACGATTCATTCTCAGCATCAAATTCGTTCTTCTCGAAGTTAGGGTTAAGGGGCAGCAGTCAATTGTGCGAAGCATCCGAAGGGCCGTTGCGGCAATTGACTCCTAACCCGTTAACAACCGCGACCGTTTCCGCACCGCACTTCAACCCGATAATCCAGGGAGCTTGTGTCCCATTTTCTCGCGTTTGGTCTGAAGGTACCGCAAATTGTGGATGTTGGGAGGACAGACGATCGGCACCTGATCAACAACTCGCAAATCAAAGCCGCGAAGGTTAAACGCTTCCGTTTTTTTGGGGTTATTCGTCAGCAATCGCACCTCGTGTAATCCCAGGTCTTTTAGGATTTGCAAGCCAACACCGTAGTCGCGGATATCGGCTTTGAAGCCCAACGCGTGATTGGCTTCGACCGTATCCAGGCCTTCTTCTTGTAACGCGTAGGCGCGGATTTTCTGTGCCAGCCCGATACCACGACCTTCCTGCGGCAGGTAGACCAAGGCTCCGCGGCCGTTCTGGGAAATCATTTCCAGTGCCGCGGCTAACTGGTCGCCACAGTCGCAGCGCAGCGAAGCAACCAAATCACCGGTGAAGCAACTACTGTGCATCCGAACCAACGGGGCCGGTTGATCGATCGCGGTCAAATCGCCACATACCAGCGCTAGCGGCTCCTGTGTCTCGTACGCCACGTCGTAGACGATGATGCGAAAGTCACCAAACCTCGTGGGCAGGTCAGCCTCGGCGCTCCGCTGGACCAGTTTCTCGTTGACACGACGGTGTGCGATCAGTTGTTCGATGCTGATCATTTTCAACTGGTGCCGCGCGGCTAATTGGCGCAAAGTTTCGCGAGTCGCTCGGTCACCATTATCGTCTAGAATTTCACACAAGCAGCCCGCTGGTTCCAACCCGGCCATCCGCGCCAAATCAACCGCAGCCTCGGTATGCCCAGCCCGTCGCAGCACCCCACCTTCCTTTGCCAACAATGGATAAACATGCCCGGGCCGGACGAATAAATCTGCCGTGGCGTTGGCCTGGATCATCCGGCGAATGGTTTCGCTTCGTTCGCTTGCAGTGATCCCAGTCCGCGCAGTGCGAATGTCAAGGGGCGTCATGAATGCGGTCCGCAGTGGTGCATCATTGTTGCTGACGATCGGCGTCAACTCCAAACGTCGACACACATCGGGCAAGACCGACACGCACAATTGCCCGCGTCCGGCCAGCATGAAATTGATTTTATCGGGGGTCGCTTTCTCCGCTGCGCAGATGAAATCGCCTTCATTTTCGCGATCCTCCGCATCGACAACGATTACGATCTCCCCCCGCTGAATTGCCGCCACGGCCTCGGGGACAGTGCTGAAAGATAGTTCGGATGTAGCATTCCCGTTTCCAGTCATAAAGCTTCACGGCGGCAAGAACGAAAAGTGGTGGGTGAGGCCTGTTATTCAATTGGCCACAAGATTGTACCAGTCTTGCCAGACTCGCCTACCGCAAACCACTGGGACGGCTCTTGATGGGGCGTTCCCTAGTCCAACCCCTCCCGTGGGGAGAATTCCGCAAACACAGGCAGGTGCGGTGTCAGTTCCTCGCATTCCGAAAGAGTTAGATTCTGTTGACGCAAGTACGGAATCACGCCTCCGGCTCCCAGATATTCGGTCGTGGTTCGGTGCGGAATCAGGATGTTGGCAACCTGTTGCCTGCCGAAGATGTCGGTCGGGGTCGCACGGACAGCGGCGGTGACCGCGTTGCCAAACGTCGGCACCAAATAGGCGTCGTCGGCTTGAAACAACCCCAGTAAAATCGTGTCGTCTTCGCCTCGACCGTCACTGGAGACTGCCTGAAGCAAACGTGGCAAAGCCGCGACTTCGCGCCGCGCCTGCTGGATTTCGATGCGGAGATTCACCAACGTAAATGTCCACGCCTTGCTTTCCGGGGGCCCCAGCACGCGAAACCAACCGACGATCGGCTGGTGAACAAAAATGTTTTCCGGATCATCAACCGAGTAAAACTGGCTGCGATCGGTGACGATCCTTTCTGTGTCGAATAGAAAAGCTGACTGTTCAGGTGGACCAAACGCGTTGCTTTTGGCTGCGGCAGGCGGTGACAACAGGAAATCATATTGACGCCCGGTGCGGTTAATGTGTTCGACCATCTGGGGTAACAGGTACCGTTCACTGCCAGTGATTTGCTGCAGCGCCACGACATCCAACGAACGCACTACTTCGGC
>SLFV01000537.1 GCA_007124075.1 Roseimaritima sp. | reverse complement strand
AATCCGCAAACCATTCCTGGCCGTCGGATTCGTTTTGCATCAGCGTATTTTTAACCACGGTACGTACCCGTCTTTGGATTGCTTCCTCAGTCAGCTTGGCAACCGCAGCGGCGATGGGCATCAAGCCTAAATCGCCATCGATTCGGTCGCGAAGCGACAATTGGGTCGTCTCCGCTTCCTTCGGGCCGACGATCGCCATGTAGGGCACCAGTTCAAGCTGCGCATCGCGGATCTTCGCTTGGACCTTGCTGTTACGAAGGTCGGTGGTGGCGCGTAGCCCCGCAGCGCTAAGTTGCTTGGTTACCTGTATCGCGTAGTCGGTTGTTTTCTCCGAAAGCGGCAGCACTCGAACCTGTTCGGGTGCCAGCCACAGCGGGAACGCACCCGCAAAGTGCTCGATCAACATTCCCACAAAGCGTTCCAGTGAACCAAACGGTGCGCGGTGAATCATCACGGGCCGGTGACCCACGTTATCCGCGCCAGCATATTCCAACTTAAACCGCTCAGGCAGATTGTAATCCAACTGAACGGTTCCTAGCTGCCACGACCGACCGATGCAGTCGCGCACCATGAAATCAGCTTTGGGTCCATAAAAAGCGGCCTCGCCCGGTTGTTCGTTAAACGTCAAGCCTGAATCCTGCAACACGCCACGGAGCGCACCTTCCGCACGATCCCAGTTCTCCTCCGTTCCCACGTATTTGTCACTGTCGGGGTCTCGCAGTGAAAGCTGGACGCGATAATCAGACAACCCAACCGATTCCAGAACAAACTTTGTCAGATTAATTGTCTCGCGGAATTCCTCTTCGACCTGGTCAGCGGTGCAGAAGATGTGCGCATCGTCCTGGGTCAGGCCACGAACGCGTAACATCCCGTTAAGTTCCCCTGTTTGTTCGTGTCGATAGACCGTGCCGAATTCGAACAACCGCAGTGGTAACTGCCGATACGATCGAGGTTGAGCCTTAAAAATTTGGCAATGGTGCGGGCAATTCATCGGCTTCAACAGATAACGTTCGTGCTGCCGTTGCCAGCTTTGCAGGATTTCGATCTTGCGATCGGTTGTCGCAGCGACACGATATTCCGGCAGGCTGACTCCCAGGACCTCAGCGGCAGCCACCAGTTTATCTTCGCCGTCGGCAGTAAGGATGCCAACTTGCAGGCGTTGCGCCCAGGCGTCCAGCAACGCCCCAGCTTCGGCTCCAAACAGCGGAGCGAACTGGCTGTCACGATAGTAGGGAAAATGGCCGCTCGTTTCATATAGTTCGACTCGACCTAAATGCGGGCTGTAGACGGGGTCGTAACCGCGCTGCAGAAGTTCCTTTCGAAGGAAATCCTCCAGCAGCGAGCGCACCCTCGCGCCGCGTGGCAGCCATAAACACAAGCCTGGACCGACCTCGTGATTTAACGCAAACAGACCATGCTTTTTCCCCAGTACGCGGTGATCACGACGACGGGCTTCTTCCAACAATTCAAGGTACGCCTTCAAGTCTTTCTTGTCGAAGAAGGCCGTGCCATACAACCGTTGCAACTGCCTGCCGGTCGCGTCTCCCTTCCAGTAGGCTCCCGCCACACTCAGCAACTTAATCGCTTTGATCATCCCCGCGTGGGGGATATGCGGGCCGCGACACAAATCGACAAACTCGCCCTGCCGATAGAAACTAACCGTCGCTTGATCGCCAAGCCCTGTTTGGATATGTTCCACCTTCAGGTCTTGTCCCATTTCGCTGCACAGTTGCAACGCTTGGTCGCGGTCCAACGAGAAACGCTCGAAAGGTTCCTTGGCTTTGATGATCCTTGTCATCTCCGCTTCGATTTTTTCGAAGTCATCCTCGCTAATTTTTTCAGGCAAGTCAAAATCGTAATAAAATCCACCATCGGTGGTCGGCCCAAACGCTAAGGATACGCCGTGAAAAAGCCGCATCACCGCACGCGCCATCACATGCGCTGCCGAATGCCGCAAAACTGCTAGCGCTGCAGCGTCTCGAGAGGTCAGCAGCCTCAGTTCCGCCTTGTTGGTCGCACTATCAACAAGTTCTCCCAGCGGCCGCACCGCGTCGACGATTTGATCATTGACCATCGCGGCGACGACGCTCCGGGCCAGTCCCGCACTGATTCCCGTGGCGATCTCTAGGGGAGTCGTTGCGTCGGAATGAACTTGAATGTTGCCGTCAGGCAATTGAACCGCTATTTCGGCCATGGGAGATACCCTAACAGGTAAAAAGAAATACGCCCCGTTACGGAAGGAGCGCTCACGATCAAGACGTTATGGTACGATGACGTTCCGCGGTCTGCCTAGCGGGCTGCTTCTTTTGAACCCAGGGGTTGTTAGGCAAATGATTCGTTGGGTGCGGTAACGCGCAGCGGCGTTGCTTGGTGGAATAAGCCGTTACCGTCTTTGACGGCACGCGTTGCCCATTATTTTTTCTGACCGACAGGCCAGAATTTTTGCCACACGCCCCTGGTATCCTCCTGCTGCGTTTGTTCGTCGCCCATAGCAGTCGCACCCCCAATGTCACCGACCAATTTTTTCAGCAAATCACGGAACGCATTCGTGATACCCGCCTTCGGGGCCTGAGTCATCAACGGCACGCCGTTATTTCGGACTTCCACCATCGTTCGGTAGTCATTGGGTAACTGAGCAAAAATGTCTCGCCCGATGGTTTCTTTGGCCTTCTTCAGGCTGATACCGCCGGTATCTAAACCGGCACGATTGACAACAATTCGCGTTTTGTCGCGAAGCCCCTCAATTTCCTCGAAACTCATCATTAAACGGACAACGTTGCGCAGGCACGGCAGGTCCAGTTGCGTCACCAGGACCAAGTGGTCGGCCTCATTCAGGACCTCCAGGTCGATCGTCGAGTAGCTTTTGGAGAGGTCGACGATTAGGTGAGAAAACGAAGCCTTCAACAGCGCGATTACCCTTCTCAGGCTATCCTCCGTGATCAGCGACATGTCCTGCAAGTCGACGGGGCGCGGCAATAAGTAAAGGCCGGAACTGTGTTTGGTTAGCGATTTGCGGAGCAGTTGAATATCTAGCCGAGAAATATTTTGGGTGACATCGGCCAGGGTGTAATCTGGGATCGCATCCAAGAAAACATCGGCATCCCCGAGCGCCAGATCCAGATCGACCAAGGCCACACTGGTACCCGCTTCCGACGCCAACAAGCTGCCAAGGTTCACGGCGACGCTGGTACTGCCGACGCCGCCGGTTGCTCCCGCGACCGCGATCAATTCGCACGCTCGCGATTTAGCATCACTCCCTCCAAACCTTTGCGCAGCAATCCGATCCAATGCGGAACTGAGCTCCTCTACGGGAATAGGAAGTGTCAAAAACTCTTTGGCCCCCGCTCGCATCGCTTTCAGAATCAACGGACCATCGGTGCTTTGACTTGCCGCCAACAGCACGCAGCGAGACTCCGAACCCGACAACTGCTGCAGCAGAGTGATTGCCTTCTCAGGATTCGCATCCAATGCGACCACGCCAACATCTGGAGTCGTTTGTTCGACGACGTCGGCAAAAAATTCGTATCGAGAACACTCTGCCTCCAGCCAGACGGTATCCATCCCCAAAAGCATCCCCTTGAGCGCTTCGCGGGTGGCGTCGGTTGGATCAACAATGGCTAGCCTTAGAACGTTACTCATCAAGAAATCTTCTTACTTTACTGTGTAATATCGGATCGACTCGCTTGCCAGCAGGTTCACCTATCCGGCTGGCGATAGAACCGTCACCCCAGGTGCCACTTTGGTGCCGGATGCTTGGGGAACAACCGCGTCGGGCGGGATGTTCGAATGATCGTGGTATTGAATGATTTCGCCATTATGTGGCACGCCAGGCATGGGAAAGGTGGTCGAGCAGCCTTCGCCGTTAGAGTGACAACCATCGCCGAACAGGGGAACCTCAATGTGCCCGCGGCAAAACAGTTCTTTATCGGTGGGAGACATCGAGTTCAAACCTGGGCCCCCTGCGGGTACCTCATGCGGATCCATCGCTTCGACCAGTTCCGGAGTAACCATGATCAACAGTTCGATCTCGTTTTGGACCTCAGAGACGCGACGAAACAAGGTACCGATGTGAGGGATTTCTCCTAGTAACGGCACGGCGCGCGTCGTCGCTTCGACGCGGGTTTGCAGTAAACCGGCGATTGCAAACGTTTGGCCTGCCTGCATTTCAACAGCCGTTTCGACATATCGACTGCGGAATCCCGGAACTTGGGTGCCGTCAAGCGTCAACCCGCGTGAGGGGTCAGGCTCGCTGACCTCGGGGCGTACCTCCAGCCGAATTCGCCCGGGCCCGACCACAAACGGCAAAAAATCAACTGAGGTGCCGAACTCCTCGTAGTTCACCGTAATCCCCTGCATTGATGGGACTAAGTAGGGGACTTTTCCACCGACGATAAACCGAGCCGGTCGGCCGTGGGTTGCAACGACGGTTGGTTCGGCTAATACCTTCACCAAATCATTCTGCCGCAGGGCTTTGATTAGCCCGTCAAAGTTGTAATTGCCAATGCGAAACGCCCCCCGAGCATCAGCTTGGAAATTGATCGGATTGACAGGACCAGTCAGCGCACTGTTCGGGGCGCTGATCATGCCACCGGGCGACGACAAGTAGCCTTCTACCCCACCGGCGTTACGAAATCCCCAGTCGATCCCGACGTCTCGCAGCTTGTTCCTGGACACTTCCATGATTTTGGTGTGCAGCAGGACCTGTTGAACACCAACGACACGGACGTTATTGACCACCGAAGCATAGAATTGCTCCACGATCGCAATTGCTCGGTCGACATCATCGACGTTGGTAACGGTACCAGAGATAATCGCACTGTTATTTAAAGGCATGACGCGGAGCGATGCGGTGGGCAGTTGCGTTGCTAAAATCCCTTCAACTTCGCGTGCGTCCGCGGTCACGATCACATCGACCGTGTAAAGCTGATCTTCCGCGTCCCACAGGTTTAGCTGCGTCGTCCCGGGGGTCTTGCCGTGTACCTGGATTTGGTTGGGAGACACCGGAGTCGCACCCAAGATCTGCTCGTTGTGAACCTGGAATCTCGGAACACGCTTATCTAAGGTGAGAATTCGACTGCTTTTGACGATCATTTCCAACCGTTCTACCGGTTGCGTCACGTTGTAGTTGACGCCGGCGGAGGTACTGGTAAAAGCACCTCCGCCCGAGTCCGTCCCGCGTTGCCCAATCGTTCCCTGAGCAATTGAGTTTGACGGCATGCCTCCGTAAAGGAAAACACAGCATGCTGCAATCGAGAGTAAAGATCGATTTGAAGACATAACCAATCGCATCCTTGCGAGACTTTCGGTAACTTCCGCACAAACCACACGAAACGGTATCGTGAAGCTGTGGCAAAATTGTTAATCCAAATATTCTTGTAATTTGATTTACAAAAATGTCTCTAATCCATGAAAAATTTGTTCGCTCATAACCCGCTGCAATGAACGCTCACTCCCCTTCGCTTTCGCTTGTACGCGGACCGGTTGCCTGCGCCGAAGCGCCGGATTCCGTTTGCGAATCAGCGAAGAAAGGGCTATTCGCTCCTGTTAAATAACTGAAATCCGAAGCCGCTTGCGGCCGCCCACCCGCTTCCTGAGGTGAACCGATCGAGGCTTGGTCGCTGGCTTGGACCACCACCCAGATGCCATCACGAAGTTCATACACCTCCATCGAATCGCCTGTCATCTTTGTCATGCGAACCGGCTCGTCGCGAACTTCCGCCACCGGTGACTGCGGCGTTTGCTTTGCGACAGGTGTTTTTTCTTTTTGGGGAAGTTCACGCTCGCGCAAATTGTATTCCGCAATCCACCGCAGAAATTCTTGTCCGTCGGCGTCCGCACCGTCAGTGGCATCTTTGTTCTCGTACTCGTCCGGATGACATAAAGATAAACGGACCGAACCAAGTTCGTTGGCGTAGGCCCACGCCTCTTCGTCCTTTTTATGAATTAGCAGGGAGATGTTACGCGCGGGTTTGCCAACGTCGTCGACATCGCTCCGCGTCTTTCGACCATCCACGGCGTAGACGCGAATTCCACTGAGGATCTTTTGGGTCATGGTCTGTGGGATGACATCACTTTTCTTGAAAAAGCCCGTAACATTGACCCGGTCGCCGGGTTGGACAAGCGTGGCAACGCTGTTGGCCGGGTCGGTCTGCAGAGAAACAACGCTGAAATCCCTGGGGATGTCACGTCGTGAGTTGCCACCCGATGTCGTGATTTTTCGCGAAATCAGTGGTTCGCCCGAGTACAGACGTTGGTTCGTGTATTTGCCCTCAACATCTTCCAGTTTCCGAATAGCTCCCTCAGGGATGCGATCGACCGGCCACGATTCCAGTTTGATGTTCTCAGCCGTAAATTGGTCACCGATTTCGATATCTTGCAAGGTGACGTAAATTTCGACCATTTGCTGTTTTTCGCCCGTCCCTTGCGCCTGCATCCACTGGCTGGCGCCAACCGCGGCAATGGAGCCACAGATACCAGCGATGGCGAGTAAAAGATATTTGCTTCGCATTGAATTCAGCCTTAGGGGTAATCGGTCAAGCCGATCCAGTTTGCAAATCGATCGGACTGTAAACTAACCGACTCGGTTCAAAAAAACCGGGTCGAAACGGGGTAGCCATTCACTAACGAGGGCCACGGACGGGTGGCCCGATCGATCCGCACACATTGGAGTATCGGAACGATGCAACGATCCTCTGTTGATTCATTGATAAGCTGAGAAAAATCTTCGCAGCTTACCTATATTTCCCTGCTGGCGTTGGAGGTTTGCTACGGCGTTCAGATCAGCATCCCCGCGTAAGCGAAATAGAGGATTGATCCGACCGCCATCGGAATCCCATAGGGCAGTAACATCATGTCCGGCTTTCGCTTTTTCGCAATCGCAGATAGTTTCTCGGGATTTCGAACGGTTTTCCATTCGTGCAGGATTTGACGAGCCATGTAGTAATGCTTTCGCCATTGTCCGCTGCAAGCAATCATTACGATTGCCATGATCGCACCGACAAGCGTTGTCACGACGAATGCCCACCAGACAGAGCTGACACCCACCCAGGCTCCCAAGCCAGCCAGTAGTTTGACGTCGCCGCCTCCCATTCCTCCGACCGCCCGGACGGCTAACAACAGTAGCAAGCCAACCGCCGTTCCCGCTAAACTGGCAGCCAACCCTCCCACGCCCGCCTGCACCATACCATGCATCCAACCGGTCATGATGAAGGGAAAGGTTAGCCAATTCGGCACCTTCAGGATCATGCCATCAATCACCGCAGCGATGATCATCACGACGCTGACCAGCCAAATCGGCCAATTTGCCGCGATGGATTCAAGTAAAATTTCCATTGTTCCGTCCCCCGTTAGCGAAGATTCATCAGCCAAGTGAACATCGCCACGATCAGCGTCACAACGCAACAGATTAGCTGCCAAGCTTGAGTGGCTGCCTCAGTGGGTAACAGCGGATAATCCATGACATGTCTGTCCGACGAATCAGATGTATTGTGAATTGTTTTCGATTGGAAGTGGATGCTTGATCCCTTCATTGCACCTGCGATGACTACGCCGCGCAAGGAACCCGAATCGCGCGGCTGGAAAGCGATGGTTCCCAGCGACGCGCGACTCGGGCTAAGCGAACGCAAACGTTAGTGACTAGCCAGCCAGTTCGTCAGCGACAGTTTGGAATTTGTCGTTCGCGTTCTGACCGATCAGGCCAACGCTGCCCAAGCAAACCACGATGATCAAAGCCATCATCACTGCGTACTCGACAGCCGTGGGGCCATCTTCATCCTTAATAAAATCCAAAACTTTTCCGGCGAAATTCACCATGTCACTACTCCTCGCGAGTGAGTAAGGGCCCTACAGTCAGGCCCGCAAAAAAGGAAACACCAAACGTTACGCAACGCTTGGCAAGTGCAGCCTCGTCTCCAACCCTTGCCTTGGTGACAGGTGATTCAGCGCCACGGCCGTATTCCAGCAGCAACGATCAATCTCCGATGCCTTGGCAGCCCAGCTATCCACAGCAGATGCCGTGGACCCGCAGCTTTGCGTCCCGACTTCGCAGCCGGTTAGCCTTTTTCAAGGTTGCAGAGGCTCACCCAATCGTGCTGGAATGGATAACCCAGGGTCACCAACCACACGATTCGGCAGCGAGCTGAACGCCAACTCGCTTGCTCTCTGCTGGAAGACTACGACAGATTTGTGCACTGTCAAAAAAATACAATTAGGAAAGCCGTTCTGGGGAGGAAGCGAGGGGAATGAGGTCGATCTGTACCGGGTTTAGCGATGGCAACGGCCTAGTAATCTTCACCATGTAAACAAAGCCTACCAGGGATTCCTCGGGCAGGGTTTAGCAATAACCTTGCCGTCGATCTTTCTCCCCCGCAGCGAAGCAAAGCGCGGGCGGGATT
>SLFV01000008.1 GCA_007124075.1 Roseimaritima sp. | reverse complement strand
TGATTAAAGCAGTCGGGTGCCATTGCTGTACGGACTCCGATTGCTGCAGCAATTCAACGCTTTTTGCAGTGCAAATCAAAATCGGCAAATCAGGATCATTCCTTTCTTGGCGAACAAACCGACAGATATCCCCCCCAGTTGCTCCCGGTAGTTGGAAATCGGTAAGCAGCAGGTCAACCGGCTGGGTCTTCAAACTTTCGATCGCTTCCCATCCATCGTTAGCAACCTTGGTCTGGTAGCCGCAACGCTGCAGGTTGCGCTGCAATACCGCAGCCAATACCGGATTATCCTCGGCGATCAAAATTTTTTTTGCGTCAACCACTGAAGCTTCTTTGTTTTTCACAACTCATAAACGCACCGCTTGGACAACGTTGCGGGCTGGACATCTGCATCGCCGATTAAAAGGGAGGAACGCCCCCGTCCGCTGACAATCCGCCGCTTGTTCAACAGGCAGCTAACTGGCAAAGCTGATAACTTCATCAAAAAGGTAGCTCGTCCCGACAATGTGGGATGAAAAATCTGGGTAAATTTTCGCGTTCGGTTGCGGGAGGCAGGGTTCAGTGACGTAGCTTTGTTGCCTGCCATTCGCAAACGCCAATACAATTTTATGTTGAACAACCGACCAATCACCGTGAACGGACATCTTTGGGGCAAGGTGGAACACCTGCGCTGCCGGTTGGGCGACCGTTTTGGTGCTCGGTTTGGTGTTTGGCTGGAAGGGGATGGCCACCTGCAGCCAGTAACGGTAGATCACGACGGCTTGATCACACGCGTCCAATCGGAACTGCAGGTCTGGTTGGAAACCGACAATCGCACCAAGCAGCTCGATCTAAAAAGCTTGTCCGGCGGAGGAGAACTGGTGGTCTACATACACCCGTTGGCGTCGGGGCAAAGGATTCTGATTGCGGGAATCCAAGAGCTTTCCAAGATGGCGGCGATCGCGCAGTTGGCTGAAAGTATTGCCAGCGAAGTCGAACAGTCTCAGCAGGTCGGGGAGATGCGTGCCAGTTCGTTGGAGTACATCGATCAAATCACGCTGGATTTCGAAGAACTGGTTTGGATGCGGCAGGTAACCGAAACGCTGCATCATCGTGACCTGCGTGCAAAGCCTGCGGAACTAAGCGGTTCCATCATGCCTGCACTGCGGGAATTGATCGGTGCGGAGTACATCGCGTTGCTGACTGCGGAACGGGAGACCGACGGCGCGCCCTTGCAGGTCGAATATGAACTGGGAAAACGGCATTGGCAGCGAGACGATAGTGTCGGGTTGGTTCAGGAATTCGCCGCCGACGGATCGGAACCAATTATTCGTAATCTTTCGCCCAATGCCCAAGCCAATTCCGCCCGTCCAGGTTTGCGTAATTTGATCCTGGCGCCGATTCAGCATAGCGGTGTCCATTTCGGTTGGTTGCTAGCAACCAACCGCATCATTGCCAGCGACGATTCGGGCCAAACCTATGTCAACGCTAGTTGCCTGAGTAACTGGGAATTTGGGACGTTCGAGATGGGAGCCATCCGTACAACGGCGGTGGTGTTGGCCACTCACCTCCACAACGCACGATTGTACCAGGATCAGGAGGAGCTGATGCTGGGAGTTGTTCGCGCACTGATCAATGCCGTCGACGCCAAAGACACGTATACCTGCGGCCATAGCGAGCGTGTGGCCGAGCTTTCCAGGCGGATCGCGCGAGACATGGGGTGCGACGCAACTCAATGCCAGCAGACGTACATGTCTGGATTGTTGCATGACCTTGGCAAAATTGGCGTCCCTGATCAAGTGTTGACCAAGGTCGGCCCCTTGACCGACGATGAGTACGACATTGTTAAAAAACATCCATCCATTGGATACGCAATTTTAAGACACATCAGGCAATTGCAAGATGTCTTGCCGGGTGTGCTGCACCACCACGAGGCCTATGACGGTTCCGGATATCCTCAAGGCCTGGAGGGTGATACTATTTCACTGCAGGGACGGATCATCGCTGTGGCTGATGCTTACGATGCGATCACCAGCACAAGGTCGTACCGAGCGGCACGCGGGCACCAGCAAGCGATTCAAATTCTTCGCGAGGGCGCTGGCAAGCAATGGGATGCCGAAGTGGTCCAAGCTTTCATCGAAGGGGCTGCCAACGGTATAAATCGTTTGCCCCTTTCCGCAGCAATGGTGCCGTTTCGGCCTGGGCTGCCAATCCAGGAAGCCGCGCCGATGCAGAGGTTGGATGCTACGATGGCGATCATGCAAAGCCTGTAGGTCCAGCTCCGTATAGAATCTATCTCGACCGATCGTGTGCCTTATAGCGACCCCAGCAAGAAAGAAAGGAGCGGAGTCAGCAGGGCAGGGACCGTCAATGCCTCCGCAGGATACCCAGCATCGGAGGCTACCAACCATAAAGTTGTTGATAACGCGTACACAGGCTTCGTATCAGCGCATCGCACCCGAGCGGCGTGCCGGTTACCCGCAGCATCAATTCAGCAGGTTGCCAGATTCGCCCGTGATGATGGATGTTTTCTCGCAACCAGTGCAACAATGGCTGGAATTGCCCCGCGCTGATGGACCGTTCCCATTGTGGCAGTTCCGCAGACGCGGTTTCCAATAACTGGGCAGAATAAAGGTTACCCAACGTGTAGGTTGGGAAATAACCGATCAAGCCTGCCGACCAGTGGACATCCTGTAAAACACCGTCGGCGACCGTGGGCGCTGCGATCCCCAAATACTGACGAAACTTTTCATCCCAAGCGGTGGGCAGATCATCTACTTGCAAATCGCCTTCCACAAGTGCCTGTTCAAGCTGAAAGCGAATGATGATGTGCAGGTTATAGGTCGCTTCATCAGCTTCCACGCGGATCAAACTGGGGCGGACCGCATTAACGGCAAAGTGCATCTGCTGGACCGTGACATCGGTCAAGGCATCGGGAAAGGCGGCACGCGCGTGCGGAAAGTTCCACGACCAAAAGGCTTGCGATCTACCGATCAGGTTTTCCCACAATCGTGACTGCGATTCGTGGATTCCCAATGATGCGAAGCTGCCTGGGGGCAATCCATACCACTGCGTGGGCAGACCCTGGTCGTACATTCCATGGCCTGCCTCATGCAGCGTGCCGAAAAAACCACCTGGAAACCAGTGCTGTTCGTAACGCGATAGGATGCGACAATCGTGGGGGCCCAGGCTGGTGCAGAAGGGATGCACGGTTTCATCCAGCCGACCACGTTGAAAATCAAACCCGATTGCTTCAGCAACCCAGCGACTGAACCGCCGTTGGGCGTCAATCGGGAACCTACGGCGCAGGATACCCAGGTCAGGCTGCCGGGGAGCGGATTGGATTTGCTGGACCAGGGGGACCAATTGCTGCTGCAACTGGCTGAAGACATTCTGCAACAGCTCGCAATTGCACCCTGGTTCGTATTCCTCCAACAAAGCCTCATACAGGGTTTGCCGACCCTGCTGAAGGTGCGCTGCGGCTTCCCGTTTCAATTTGACAATCGTCTGCAGTGCGGGGGAAAACTGCGAAAACGAATCCGCTCTTCTGGCAGCCTCCCAGTGCTGTTGACCCACCGTCGTCCCCCGTGACAAAGCCTCGACCAGCGACTGCGGCAAGCGGCAATCGCGTTGGTAATCTTTTAACAAGTGAGCGATCGTCGCGCCTTCCGGGCTGTGAACATCCGCAGCCAACGCGGAGCCCTGCAACTCCTGCAAATGCTCACCGACACGAGGGTCGGTGCGGCGCTGGTGGATCAACCCTCGCAAAAAAGAAATTTGGTCGGCACGATAAGGCCCAGCCTGGGCCGCCAGTCCGGTGTGGGCGTCCCATTCCAGTGTGTCACTTGCCGATTGCAACAACGCAATTTGCTGGAACCAAGCACGCAGAAAATCAAATCGTTTCTCTGGGGTCAAAACACTTCCTTCACCACGAGCGTACGTTGCCGTTCAGGGAGCGGGAATCGTCGCTTCGCCTCCGGTTTTCAAAAACTGAAAGTAGTCCGAATCGCTACTGAGGATCATGGTTACATCCTTACCCAGTGCGCTGGCGTAACTTTCCAGGGTCCGCAAGAAGATGAAGAACTCCGCATCCCCACCAAAGGCTTCGTTATAGATGCCTGTCGCCTCGGCGTCCGCCTCACCGCGAATAATCTCCGCTTGTTTTTGTGCTTCGCTTTCGATCTCCGCTAGCATTCGTTCGGTTTCTCCTTCGATTTCCGAAGCGCGTCCCGCCCCTTCGCTACGGAATTGTTCAGCGATTCGCTGTCGTTCGGCGATCATTCTGGCAAACACCTGTTGCTGGACCGATTCAACGTAGTTGATTCGCTTGATCCGGATGTCAACCAACTCGATCCCATATTGCGGCATTTGCTGCTGTGCGGTTTCCAGAATATCGCGTACCAATTCACCACGCCCCACCTCAACACGCTGCAGCAAGGTCTCCTCCTCACCCTCGCCAGCCATCGCCCGCTCCAGGTCAGCTTGGGTCACCCGCCAATCCTTCGATCGCACAATGCTTACCAGTGTGCTGGAGGCGATTTTATCGCGAACCACGGAATCCAAGATATCGCTCAATCGGTTTCGCGCGCCTTGTTCATTCTGCACGCTCTGGAGGAATCTTAACGGGTCCACGATTCGCCACCGCGCGGTGGTGTCGACCGAAATAAATTGTTCTTCAACGGTCGGAACCTGATTCGGATCGCCATCCCAGGAAAGTAGTCGTTTATCGAAGCGTCGGACCTCCTGCACGAAGGGGATGCGGAAATGAAGCCCCGGCGACGTCACAGGTTCTCCGACGGGAGCCCCAAATTGAACCAAAATGACCTGTTCGGCTTCATCTACCCGATACATTGAAGACCGCAGCACAAACAGGCCGACGATCGCCAGCAGAACAATTAATGTGAGCAGCGTGTTACCGCGTCTTTGATAGGTTTGCGTTGGCGTAATCATTAGCGAGCCCCTCGATTCAAGGCGGGAATGTTCGTATTGCTGGCAGCCGATCCTCCGCCATCCAGGTTCAGCAGCGGTATCGGTCCTGTACCGCCGGGTTCGACCACGTAGACTTTCCCTAGTTGCGGAAGGACGTTATCAAGCATTTCCAGGTACATTCGCTGGCGAGTCACCTCGGGTGCATTCTTGTATTCCGTCAGAATCGCCTGAAAGCGGGCAGCCTCGCCA
The DNA here is from genome assembly GCA_007124075.1 of Roseimaritima sp. Taxonomy (GTDB): domain Bacteria; phylum Planctomycetota; class Planctomycetia; order Pirellulales; family Pirellulaceae; genus Roseimaritima. Next base: position 3,241 of record SLFV01000008.1, on the reverse strand, counting down.
ATCGCCCGATTGACGCGTTGAGCTCGATAGCCTTCTGCGGCTTCCAGGACTTGTCGCGCCTTCCCCCTCGCCGCCGGGATGCGTTGGTTTTGCAGCTTTTCCGCCTCGTTGATTAAGCGTTCTTTCTCCTGCTCGGCTTGATTGACTTCGTTAAACGCTGGTTTCACCGAATCGGGGGGCGTTACGTCTTGCATTTCAATGGTGCCGATGCGAATCCCCATATCAAACGCATCAAGCAATTCTTGCAATTCTTCTTTCGCGGCAGCCGCAATTTGCACTCGTTTGACCGTCAGCACGTCACTGCCAAGCGAATTACCGACGATCCGGCGCATCACGGCTTCTGAAGCATCACGAATCGTTTTGTCGACCTCCTCCACGCTGTGCAAATATTTGTTTGGATCCTCGACCCGGTACTGCACCACCCATTCCACATCCACGACTTTTAAATCGCCCGTCAACATTAGCGATTCGTCTCGGTGTTGGTCGCCTTTACGGTAACTGGCTTGACGATTCTGTTGCACCGTGGTGCGAAATCCGAACTCCGCCTTCAGGACCCGCGCGGTGGGAACAAAGATCTGTTGGTCGATTCCAAGTGGCAGCTTGAAGTGCAGTCCTGGTGGCTTGACCGCGACCACTTTGCCAAACCGCTTCACCACGGCCTCTCCTTCAGGCTGGACAGTGTAAACCACCGACGAAGCCGCCAGGATCAGAAACAAAACCGCGACGACCACCACCAATCGCGGAATCAGCTTGGACCAATCCGCGGAGTTCAAAAGGTCTTCAAGAGTCAGCGGTTCACCCGGTCTACGATTCATAGTTTTTCAGGTTGTTTGGGGGAAATAGCTAGCGCAGATGTGGGGGCGGGCTAAGCGACTCGTAACCTGCGTCTGCGGGCTGCTTGCCTGAGGATGCACCTAGTCTGATTTAGTTCGCTCTTCGGTGCAAGCTACCACGGTAGGTGAATTTGCCACCGGAAAATGCGAAGCGGTGGTCCAGCGAGGCCGACGGGTACGCTCCGACAATTTAGAATCGTAGCTGACCAGCAAGCCACCTCCATAGCCGCTGCGCGTCGTTTTCGTTGTCCAGCAGGATCCTGGCCTTGGCTTCCAGGCCATCGACACCAAGTAATGGTGGGGGAATTGTTGTCGGTTCGGGACAATGGACTTGCAATGTGACGGAATAACTGGGAGACAGCGGCTGAAATGTTGAACGATCCGTTGGCCGTGACGCCATGCCGGGCAGTTTCGCTTGCCTTGCTGACAATTCCGCGACCGGCTGTACACCGACGTCCGTCACCGTGGCGGACAGTCGCGTCTGTGGCTGACTGGCCAAACAGACGACCGCCGATTGACCAGGCCGCAACCACTCAATAACGTTCTGGTCCGCAAACAAGGTGACCTGCCACGTATCATTGTCGGCTAACCAACCCAATACTTCGCCTGGTTTAACCGTGGTCGATTGGTTTTCAATCGCCAATGGCTGCCGTCTCCAACTTTGCAAACGCGTCGAGGAATCGTGAGGTACGACGCGTTCTAGTGGGGACATCCAACGGCCCCCCCGACTGGCTTTCAACCTTAACGCATCTAATTGCGTCTGCGCTAGATCCCGTTGTTCCCGTAGCGTGGTCAGGACCGCCTCCGCAGTAGGTATTTGCTCCGCCAACTCCGGCACCGCGACGGCGGCCTGTTGCAGGCTGGAAACCAAAATCTGCTGTTCTTGCAATTTTCGCTCCGCCTCCAACCGTTCCAGATGCGTCTGGAGGCTGCCAAGCTGGGCCAAAGTTTGCCCGGGGACCACGCTTCGCGCATGTTCGCAGAATTGCTGTAATTTCGCGGGGGTCTGACCAACCACGGCCTGTCGGTGGGCAGGATGAAACTCTCCCACCAGGACCAGCGACCGTTGCCGTGGCACCAACAACGCCCAGTATCCGGTGGCTGCCAAAATGGACAGCACCACGATCAGACGGGGTGTCCTGACGCCGCTGCGAGCCCACCCTCCGGGCTGCCGCAGACGGGTGCCCTCTTTGATGATTGCGGGTACCACTCCGGCGGCCAGAAGCGTTGCCGCGCCCACAGCAATGAACTGCCAGCCGTGTCGCTGGATGCCCCACTGACGAGACAGCGTCAGAACCAGCCAACCGATCGCTAGAAAGATCAACGCCCGATAGAACCAGGCCGCCAGCGTGTAGGCAACCAATGCGATTTGCCCAATAAGGCTTCGTTCTGGCCAGATTACGGACCAGTTGCCGGTAAATAGCCAACCAATGCAACGCCACGTTCGCTGCGAGGCCTCATGGGACAAATTATCGATGCTGACTGCATCGGCCAACAAATAGTAGCCGTCGTAGCGTAACAGCGGATTGGCATTGATCAGCACGGTGGTAAGCATGCAAACTAGGATCAAATTGAAGCTGAGCCAGTGCAGGATCCCGGCATGCGAAGCCGTCCAGAGCCAAACCGCCGCCGACGCGATTAACAATTCGGTCAACATCCCGCCAGCGGCGACCAGCATTCGGCCGCCGCGATGGGGAATGGTCCATAGATCCGATGTGTCGCAGTACAAACATGGTACCCCGAACATCAGCATGACGCCGATTTCATGACATTCCGCCCCCAATCGTTTCGCTAGCACGCCATGCCCCAATTCATGCAGCGTTTTGGCGATCCCGATGGTTACGGCCAGAAGCAACGCACCTTGCAAATTTGCCCAGCGTTGAAATCGCTGTACCTCGGCGAGGAATTCCGCAGCGTTCAGCAACAGCCAGACAGAACTACCCAGGATGAAGATGACGGCCAACCACAAACAACCTGCGGACAGAAACGGCCGCAGCCAACGCTCGATCCGCTGCACAATCGGATCCGCATACAACCCGGGAAACCGTAAAAATAACCAACTGGTCATCCAAGCGGGCCAGCGTTGCAAGGTCTGACGACGGCGGTACTGCAGCAGCGTTCGGTCCTGATTTAACGCGGGCGAGGTGACCAAGCCTTGGCGAAAAAAATTCAATACCAGGTTTTGCACCTGAGCGGTCGTGACGCGTCGCGGGGTGTAGCGGATGTTGTATTCGTCTCGAATCCGCGGGATCGACTTCACGCCATCGAGTTGTTGCAGTACAAATCGCTCGTCGTCCCGCAGGCGAAAGTATTTGATCGCAATCGGGTCCTTCGCAACCCAGTCGAATGGTTGACCTTTGATGGCGGAAGACCAGTGGAGGTCGCCTCTGACCTGCAGGGCGTTGCAC
>SLFV01000522.1 GCA_007124075.1 Roseimaritima sp. | reverse complement strand
GGCGGAATAACCGGTCAGTTGCTCAAATCCTCGATTGACGTGGATCATCGGCATCCCTGGAGAGTTGGCGTCGGAGATCACAATCCCACTTTCAATCGCATCCATCGCGCGGTGTCGCAAACGCAGATTTGTTTCGCGTTCTATTTCGTCGGTGATATCCCAGTTCATTCCGACCAGACGCTCTGAGTTACGCTGGGGGAGGCTTTGCACGGCGGCTTCCCCTGCCAACCAACGTTGGCGACCATCACGCAACACAACGCGGAATTGCGAGCGAAACAAACCTCGCTGCAAGATCGCCTGCTGCAGTTCTTTTTCAACACGCGGTCGGTCGTCTGCATGCAACGTGGCAAGAAAATCGTCCTTAGTCCATGCCTCGTCGGGCCTCAGGCCTAACAACTGACGCAGTTGGTCCGTCAGTTGCACTTCATCGGTGCTCAAGTCCCATTCGAAAACTCCCAGCCCTGAGGAACGCAACGCCATTGCCAGACGTTCGTTGCTTTCCATCAACTGCTCCTTAGCCCGCATCTGTTCGGTCACGTTGATGCTCATCAGGTAACAGCCCACGATTTCACCACCGCGTCCCCGTTCGGGGATGTAGCTGACTTCCTGTTTTCGCGGTTTTGAGAAAAGCTGGTTGCGGATTGTCAGATTGAAATGCTGGGGTTCACCACGAAACGCCGCCTGCAAACGAGGTTCCGCGATGCGAAATGCCTCCGCCTCCAAAACCTCACGGATATGCAGCCCGATAAAGGCTGCCCTGTCCCGCTTCCAGAACGTTGCATACGCCTGATTGACATATTGATAGCACATGCTGGTGTCCAAAAAACCAATCAATGCTGGCAGTGCATCGGCAATGTTGCGTAGCTGCCGTTTTCGGCGTTCGCTTTCTGTCACATCAACAAACGTCAACAGCAGACCGTCGCGTTCATGCTGTTCATTGAAGTGCGGTTGAATCCGTCGCAACCAGAATCGTTCAAGATGCGAAAAGTTCAGGTCAAGGCTATCGATCGCGCCCGCCAAGCTGTTTGGCAGTACAGGGGTAAACGAATGGGCCGGGGAAACCGCCCGAATGTTCCGGCCAATGTCATCGGGCTGCAAATGATAAAACTCCCTCGCTGCTGGTGTAAATTCGCGAATCGTACCATCGTCAGATAACAAAATGGTGGCCAGTTTCGTACTCCACAGCAGGTTTTCCATATCGGTCCTAGCACGCGAAACCTGCTGCCGCGAATCGCTTAGCTTCTGTAAATGCCGACGCTGTTGCCGTAATTGCGAACGAAGGGTTTCGTTTTCCACGACCAGTTCCGCAAGCGATGGCATCTGACCCTGTGGCTGCGCCAGATCGGGATATCGCCGCATCAATGCCTGCAACTCATTAAAACCCGCCGAGCTGGGCGAAAACGCATACACAACTTGTTGCTTATCAGTCACGAATCCGCTTCCGAAGGGGGGGGGCAGGGGCAATTAACAAACAGGGGGGATCTGCTGTTAGTTCAGGTAAACCTTACCGCTTGATTGTCGTCACCTGCAGGATTCGACTCCATTGTTCCGATGGTATCACGCAGAGGGATTTTCGACGATCAACCAACAACAGGGGTTGCAGCATCCGGCTTTCGGGATGTTGCAAAATACTTCATAGCGGCGCGGGGACTTATGCTTCATATTTCCAACGATAGTTTGCCCCGTCCGAAGAACTGGTTGGTCATTACCGTGACGCTGCTTGCTAGCGTCGGCCACTTGGCAACGGTGGGTGCCCAGTCGCTGCGGGAGACGCCGGTGGTGCTGGCCTATCGCGCCGCCAGTCCCTCAGTTGTTAATATCCATGGGCAGAAGATGGTTCGCAAGACGGCTGCGGGTTTTGCGGGTGCCACCACCGATGCGTTGCGTCAAGTCAACGGAATGGGGACAGGGGTGATTGTGGACCCGCGAGGTTACATCGTAACGAATCATCACGTCGTGGAAGATGTTCCTGACATTCGTGTTACGCTGGCCGATGAGCGAACGTTGACGGCCAGACTGATCGCCTTCAGCAAAAACGACGATTTGGCGGTCATTAAGATCAATAGCGATGCGCCGCTGCCCATAATCAAGCGTGGTTCTAGCGAAGATTTAATGATTGGTGAGCCGGTCCTGGCAATTGGCAACGCTTTTGGGTACGAGCATACGCTGACGCAGGGAATTATCAGTGCACTGCACCGCGACGTTCCGGTTAACGAGACCCAAAAGTATCGCGATTTGATCCAGACCAGCGCTGGCATCAATCCGGGCAACTCGGGCGGTCCGTTGTTGAACATCGAGGGCGAAATGATTGGCATCAATGTCGCCGTTCGTGTCGGAGCGCAACAGATTGCATTCACCATTCCTGTTGACCAAGCCATGCAAACGGTGACGACGTTTCTGGAGGAGCATAACCAGCGTCAAGCATCGTTGGGGATTGAGGAGTTGTTTGATCCACAGGAGAAGACGCTGGAGGTCCGTCGCAGCGACTCGACTCACTTCGTCAACGGGGACCGCGTCATTCGCGTCGGACAGCACGACACGAGGACTCGCTTTGATTTGGCGTTAGCAGCGTTAGAGGTCCGACCAGGGGATTCGATCCCGTTGGTGATTGAACGTCAGGGGGAAACGAAGGAGTTCAAGATCGTTGCGGGAGACCCGGCTGGAAATCGCAAGCGGACGCGGTCGGCCGCTGAGGTTGCCTGGGAATGGATTGGGATTCGCACGGAACCCATCAATGCATCGGCAATGCGACAAATCAACCTACGTCAGGGGACCACATATCGAGGCGGATTGCGAATCACGGCGGTGCGAAGTGGTTCGCCTGCGGCAACTTACGGCATCGAACCGGGGGATGTGTTGCTGGGGCTGCACGAGTGGCGTACCGAGTCGATCGCTGATCTGGAAATGGTGATCGACCGACCTGAACTGCGAACCTCAGTTGAGACAAAATTTTACATCCATCGTCGGGACAAAACGCTGTACGGTTTCTTGCGGCTCGCCGAATTGCCAGCGTCATCGGGACGATAATAGCCTGCCAAAACATCACGCACCCGCGATCGGTAGCGGGACGAGCTGCCATGGCGCCGGCCGGGTAGCTCGTCGACCCAGCCGCGACCATCGCGGGGTGCGTTGATAGGCTTTACAGGGACGATGATGAGGGTGGGAAAGGCAGGCTGTCGAAGCATAGGCGACATTAGTTCCCAGTGGTTCCGGAAGGCTCCGACATTCGCTCTTGCAGCAGCTCGACAGCTTGCTGGTACTCCAGGTGATCGGGTTCCAGCTCGACCGCTCGTTGCAGGTGTGACAACGCCGCGTCAAAATCTTCATTCAGGTACGTCAATAACCCCAGGCGGTACTGCAGCAGCGCATTGTCAGGCAACAACTGCGCGTCCCTCCGCAGCAACGGCAGCTCCTCCGCACGCAATTGTTTGACCCGTTCCAGCCGTTGCTGCGTCACGTTGGCGTCTACCGCGTTGGCCTGCTGACTGGCCAACTGCTCCAGCAGCGCGGCTAGATTGGAACGAGCACCGACCTGTTGCGGTTCCACGCGAATTGCTGTTTCGTAGGCCTGCTGGGCTGCGGCCCACTGACCGCGCTGTTCGCACAGCCCCGCCCAGGACAGATGCGCCCCCGCGCGATCATTGCTTGCCATCAGGCTGTCCTGGACTTCCAGCAAGGCTTGATCCAGTTGGTTTCGCTGCGACGCCGTCATTTCGCTGTAGATCGCATTCTGTGTCAGTCCGACCGCAGCTTCGTACCGAATCTGCCGCGTTGGCCCGCGCAATAACGGCAGCAGGTGCCGAATCATTGCTCGCGGTGCTAACGGGGCGTTAGCCACAACGCGAATTGCCGCCGCACGAACGACGGAATCTTCCGACTCGTCAGCCACTCGATCAAGCGCTACCTGGACTGCCACCGACGGCATCTGGCCACCGGTCAAGAACTCGTCCAAGACTGTGGCCCGCGCGATCGCCGGGACCTGCAGATTGGGCTGCTGGGCTAACCGCAATAACTGCTGGACCGCACCAGGTTCCTGCCGCCGAAACGCGATCAGGCCTTCGGCAAAATGCGGTTCGCGGTTCCGTTGACTGCCGTACCACTGCTGGCAGGCATCATCGCACCACTGATCGGTCTCCGCGATCAGCCTTGCAATTTCCTGATCCCCTTGCTCCGCCAAACTTTGCCAAGCCGCGTAATCGACCAACTGAGATTGCTTTTCCGAATCAACTTGTGTCAACCGATCGTGAACATGACAGCCACTGCAGGCGTTGGGGGTCCCTAGCGAAACCGATAAATCGGGGCGTGGAATTCGCAAGCTGTGATCGCGGCGATGATCGACATCCATGTACGTCCGCGACGGCATGTGGCAATTGACGCACTCCGCTCCCACAGTCCCCACGGGATGGTGATGATGTGCCGGCGTATCATACTTTCCCGCCGGATGTTGATGACACGAGGTGCAGGTAGCATTACCAGGGTGTTTCAGTTTCAACGAATGAGGATCATGGCAGTCGGTGCAGCGGATCCCTTTGTGATACATCCGGCTCTGAATGAACGAACCGTAGACGTAGTTTTCATCCAGGACCTGCCCATCCGCGAAGTAAATGTCCTGGCGCAGTAATTCCAACTGAAAATGGTTGCAAAAATCGTCCCCAGGAACGTACTGCTGGCTAAGCAGTCCCCGACGACTGTGGCAGGGAGCACACGCTTGAATCTGAGGTTCGGGGTCGTCCCCCTTCAATTGGATCAGGCCGTTGCCATGATGACGGTCCCAGAAGAACGAACGTCGACTTGCCAATTCGACGTGCAAACTGGCGGGGCCATGACACGCCTCGCAACTAACATCGATCTCAGAAAACGTTGTGTGGTAGGTCAGGGCTTCGTGATCAAAGCCGCGGAACAGGTTGGTGGAATGGCAATCGGCGCACATCGTTTGCCACCGCTGGGCAATGCCGGTCCAGTGCAAAGGATCACCCGGTTCCAGTTTCTCGGCAACATCGGGCGGTCGCAGATAAAACCACTTCCGCTGATGCGTATCCCAACTGATCCGCAGGACCTGGACGCGGGCAACTTCGTGCGGAGCAACCGTGGCGTCGCGGTCAAATTCCACCATGTATTGTTGCAGCGGGTCGTGGCCAAAGACGTATTTGACCTCAAAATCCTGCATTTGCCCATCTTCACCCTCGGTATGCACAAAATACCTGTCATCCCGGCGAAACATCCGGCTGATCAAGCCATCGTGTTCCAAGGTTGCATCGTCAAAATCGCCCAAGACCGTCTCGGGGGTTGCCACTGCCATCGCGCGATGATGATCGGAACCGGTGTAGGCTTCAACCTCCTTTTGATGGCAGCGGACACAGGATTGCCTGCCGATGTATTCCGCCTGAGCATCGATCGGCAGACCCGTGAAGTAGTCCGCCAACACGCCGATCGCCATCAACAGAGCCGCACCACCGACGAGCAACAAAATCAGCAAACGCTTTGAAATTCGCCCGACTGCGGAAGCCCCGCCTTCCAGCGGTTCGGCTGCGGGCGCGCTTAAGGCTCGTTTTCGCGATCGGGAATCTGAGTTCCGCGAGTTGAAGTTGCGTGAATTTTGACCAGCCAATGCGTTACGATCGGGGTGGGGGGACTGACAACTAAATCCACGCTGACCTTGCGCTAAATATCAGCGTAGGACAACCGGGGGTATTTCGGGTATTCCACTTTATGGTACCCGCAAACACACGCAAACCCCAACCCGCTGCGAGGGAAATCGGGGCACTCAAGCGGAGGCAGCGAAAACGGGAGCCACAACAGCAAGGGCGATGGTGTGGCCATTCGATGCCCCGTTGAGATCGACGAAATGACGACGCGCAAGCCGAGCCACAGCAATGTTTCCCAAACGGTCCAAACGAAATCATCGCTAATGCGTCACAACGGGGTCCCGTCGGTGTTCTTCAATCTGGTCAAATTGAGGGGGCTTCCAGCGCGGGATTGGAGTTTTCCCGCCCTGCCTACGCAGGACGGGTTACCAGGACGACATGCCCTGGCCCAACGAGACGGAATGTTGTAGCCACGGGCTAGTGTTCGGGATCATGACCGCGCATTCGCTGCCTGGCGCGACTCAAAAGCGGGCCGATACTGTTTTCCGTGATCCCGGTCGCTTCGCTGATTTCCGAGTAGCTTTTACCTTCCAGATGAAACAGTCGGACCACCTGTGCCTCACGCGAATCGAGTCTCGCGATCAATTGCTCGACCTGCTCCTGGTCCGCCAGTCGCATTTCCTGCGTTGCGGGGACGGAAGGTTCTGAAGGATGCCCGTTTCCGTTAGCAATCGGCCAATGCGGCCCGGCGACGGTCGCATGCGGTGGGTGCGCTGCGTTGATTTGCATTTGACTGCTAACCAATCTCCGCACGATAACCCGACGCGCCACAACCGCCAAGTAGGTAACCAACGAACAGTGGCGTTGAAACCGCCGTAAAACCTGGAAGTTCTGGTCCACCAAGACCAGGAACACCTCCGCCACCAAATCATCGCGTTGTTCCGGTGACAGCGTCACCCCGCGTTGGGAGGCCACATGCCGCACGACATGGATGACCAAACCAAGAAACCGATCGACAAAATTCTCCCACGCATGGGGCGATCGATCCAGGCATTGCTCCAATAATCGGCGATCGATTTCAGACAGCGACACGAGCGACTCAAACGTACGAGTTGCGAAACGGCTACACTAGCATGGTAGGTGGAAAAGCGCCCGATCGCAAGCTTTACCCTGTTTTTTCGAGGGTTTGCCAAGTTGACAGCGCGCGGGAATCTGCCTACGATTCGCGGCAGAGGGATATTTTCAAGCTGTAGTGTCAAGACCTGGATTGGTCGGTGCCGATGGAGCGAAAGTGGTCAGCGTTTTCCTCGTTGGCGAAGTTGGCATACGGTTTTTTCAGTTTTCTTGCGGAAAGGTTACTCTCATGACGCATGTGGTTACTCAACCCTGCTTCGGATGCAAATACACGGATTGCGTTGTTGTATGCCCGGTGGAATGTTTCTACGAGGGCGAAAAGATGCTGTACATTCACCCAGAGGAATGCATTGACTGTGAAGCTTGCGTTCCCGAATGTCCCGTAGAAGCGATTTATCACGAAGACAACGTGCCCGAGGAATGGCAAAACTACATTCAAATGAACGCCGATAAGGCGGAAGAATCGGAAGTCATCACAGAAAAGAAAGAGCCCTTGGCTGACCAGTAAATGGACTGGTTTTTGCTAACCAACGTTTCAGCAAAGCCCAACGGAGCGTAACTCTGTTGGGCTTTTTTCGTTTCAAGCCTCAATGGTGACGTCGCCGGACGGTGTTGCAACGCAACTTAGGACTTGGTCCTCGGTTTGCGACGCACGGTCGATATGTCCCGGGTAAACAACCTTTCCTCTTAGTAGACGAACCGAGCAGGTTCCGCACTGTCCGACTCCGCAGGAGTGGTCGATTGCAATCCCGGACTTTTGGGCACAATTCAGCAGCGTTCCCTCTGCGGGGGACCATTGCGATTGATGCTGGGATTCCGCCCAAGTGATGATCGCGTTACGTGGTGGCACGCTCCCCTTGTGTCCGGTCAATAAAGGCTTCGCGTTCGGCACGGTTGGCTGGAACGCTTCGAATTTGATAGCCTGACCAGGAATCCCCGCTGCGATCAGTTGGGCTTGAATGTCCCGCATAAAGCCCGTCGGGCCGCACAGCATAAACTCCCCGGTTGCTAGCTCTGATTCGCTGAGGAGGTCCTGGGCACTTAACCTGCCTGCTTTGTCTGACTGGTCTTCGTGCAGTGGCTGGCTGAAGCACGTTCGCAGCCGAAGCTGCGGCTGCTGGGCGGCCCATTGTTCTAACCGTTTGACAAACGGAGCCCTCTGGCTGTTCGCCGCCTGATAATAGCAATGCAGGTTTCTAGTCGGTTGCCAAGTGAGGCAGTACCGGATCATCGCCATCATCGGAGTGATGCCCACGCCCGCTGCAACCAACACCAAAGGTTGATCGCAATCGGTCGATGGGACGAACCCTCCGGCAGGAGCCTGCACCAACAACCGGCTGCCTTCCGCCACCCGATCATGCAAGTGATTGCTGACCAAGCCACCGGGAACACGTTTGACCGTTATCCGCCAATACCGGGGATCAGGTGCGTCTGACAAACTGTAACAGCGGTGCTTGATCGCCCCTGACGCTTCGTCGCGAACACCGATCACGACAAACTGCCCGGGCCGAAAGGGGGGAAGTGGTGACTGATCGGGCGTGACCAAATAGAAGGAGCGGCAATCGTCGGATTCCGCCGTAGTTTCAACCACTTCCAATTCCCGCCAACCCGGCCAAGCCCGGCGTGACGTGCAGAGCTGTAACGCCTTTGACTCCAGTTCCGCCAGCATCGTCTGCTGCCGT
>SLFV01000047.1 GCA_007124075.1 Roseimaritima sp. | reverse complement strand
TCGGGCGGCAGTGTGCGTGGAAGGTTTTTCGAAAGCCTGCTAGGGAATCCTTTCGGCTACCCCTCCAGCAGTTTCGCCATGATTCGGTTGGTAGCGTGCAAATGCCTCCGATTCAGCTCATGCGGCCGCCGCGCGGCACAAGAATCAATCAACCCCGCGACCCTAGCCAGCGGGCCTGCCAGTAATTCGTCCACCGCTTGCAGATAGGGATTCGCATGTGACGCCAAATCGCCCAGGCCCATGGCAGTTCGCGGTGGTGCGGACAACAATGGCTGGCACCACCAATCAATCGCCACCGAATCCACACCCAGCGCGTACAGTTTAACACAGTCATCGGGCGCGGGGCTATTGATCGGGACCAGCCACAGCTTCGTGGCAGGGTGGACCTTGTCGATTAGCTTCTTCACCAACAAAACCGCCTGAACCATTGCGACAGCGTCAAATTCGTCACTGTCATCCATCCGCAGGATGACGATGTCAGGCGCGGTGGCGATAATCCGCGGCAGCTCGTTGGCCAATCGATACGGCGGCACGGAGACCGCACAGCGTACCGAGGGCTGCAGCGAACGGAACTGCTTCCACTTGCGGCCTAAATGTTCTAGCTCAGGCACATCGGCGGGCCAACCGGGAGCGACAATCGTGGCATTTCTAGCCTCGTTGCCGGCATCCTGATCGCCTGGATTCATCCCCAACCAGCGGACCAGTTGTTCACGCGAATAAGCATAACGTCCGTCGGTATCGCGGACGCGAGCCAGTCGCATGTCCACAACATTGGCCGACCGCAAATCATCGATATTCAGGCCGTAACGGTCAGGCCGGTAGGGAGTCATAGTCCGTATCAGAAGCTGGTCGGCAATGCTGGCCACCCCCAGTTCGCTACCCAGCGCGGCTGTGACGATACCCCGCGTATCCATTGCTTTGACTATCTCCAACGCTACGGCCGGATCCACATCGTGCCAGGGAGGGTCGTACCAGAAAACATTCCCCGTCACCGACCCCGTATCAACGGGTTGCGGCGCAGCCTGTGCCGTGGCACGCTGGCCCCACGGGGTCCCGATCGGTGGCGGAACCATACCGATTTCATTCAGCAACATTTCACTCACACCTTCAGGTTCGACAAGCAAGGAACTGTTCGGGAATAAATTCAGTATTCATCTTTCTCCCCCGGCCGCGAAGCGAACAGCGGGTGAGGTACACAGCGAAACGGGGCAGCCAAAATAGCGAAGTCAACTTCCCAATCGTGATCAAGCACCTTTACGCGGAAAAAATGATCATCGCCAGCTAGGATCGATTTCACCGCGCGATTCGCGTTTTTCACGTTCGTAAACCTCGATCGCAACGATCCGACGAAAATCTTTCGCTTCATTACGAATCGAAGCATTGATGAGCAACAACCCCAAACGCAAACGTTCGCGCTGCCGTAGCTGCGTTTCCATCACTCCGGCTGCTAACGAAGCGACGCGGCCGCGAACGAAAATCGTCGCACCACTCATCGCATCCCCCAAGCCATGCCCGGCGTCACCCCCGAGCACGATCGTACCCCCCAAAGCTCCCACGCCGACATGGTCGCCCGCGTTACCACGGATAAAGATCTCCCCTCCCGTCATCCCGGCACCACAGCGGTTACCCGCATGTCCATAAACCGCTAAGGTACCCCCGGACAAAGCCGCTCCCGCCCCGTCGCCTGCTGTCCCATACACCCGGACCGCCCCCGAACGCATCCCTTCGGCGACCCCGTGCCCCACGTCCCCGCGAATCGACACGATCGCTCGCTGGTTGAAGGCACATGCGTAATCGCCCAGTGATCCCATCACATCCATTCGGACCGGATGACGCACCCCCATCAATGCAGCGTGCTGGTGATTCGCCCCCAAGGCGCGCACCAGCGGAGGCCTCGCATTGGCGGATTCCGGGTCGATCGGCAAAACGACAAGGATCTCATCCCACGAGGCGGGGCAAAACTGCTCAGGACCAATTTCTAAATCAGCGGGCTCGACAGATTCCGATTTTGCCATCAAAACACTTGGGTAGCGTCTTGCGAAGGTTTATTAGACGAGGCTGGGCGGCAGAGGACCGATCACCCTAGAATCGAATTTTCGGTTTTTCATCGCATACTGTTACAACGCGAATTCTATCCCCCCCAGAGCGCAAGGGCAACTTGACGATGCGCACGTTAGCCAAACATGATCGACCCCGCTTCGGTGTGGACCGGGTTGTGTTGGACGTCACCGGCACGCTGTTGGTGCCCAACCCACATCCTGCGGAGGTCTACGGGCAAGCCGCAGAGCCCTTCGGCCTGAACTTACCCACCGCAACGATGAAACACCGGATGATACGGGCGATGTCATTACATTTTGGCGTTGGTGCAACCGCAGAGGAGCCGCTATTGCGAGCTCCGACCAACGAACAGCGGGAACGGGAACGTTGGCAACAGGTCGTGTTTGACGTGTTGCGGGAACTGTCCCAAAGCCATCGCCAACTGGTTTTCATACAGTTGTGGGATTATTTTGCCCAACCCCAAGCATGGCGGTGGCAGACGGGAATGCAACGTTGGGTGAGCGATTGCCTGGAACAAGGACTGCCGTTGGCTATCGCGACCAACTTTGATCAACGTGTTCACCGCGTCCTTGATCATTTTGCGCCGTTGGACCGCATCGAAGCGCGATTCCTATCTGCAGAAATCGGTTTCAGCAAGCCCGATCCTCGCTTCTTTGCCACCGTCAGTCGGCGTCTGGGGCACCCCGCGAATCGGATGGTCATGATCGGAGATGACGAAATCAACGATTTGGCGGGCAGCAATGCCGCTGGCTGGCAAAGCTATCACGTATCGCAACGCCCCCAACCCAATCAACTTTAATTCCCACCCAACGATGCTCGATCCGGTTGTCATCATGCCCAAAAAGGTTTTATTTCTTTGTATGGGGAACATTTGTCGCTCCCCCGTTGGTGAAGAGATTTTTCGCCAGTTTGCACGACAGCAAACTTTCGACGTGGTGGTCGATTCGGCGGGAACGCTAGACTATCACACCGGTCAACCGGCCGACGAAAGGATGCGGAAGGCTGCGGCCAAACGTGGCTATCGCCTGGAAGGTTGTGCCCGCCAGGTCAATCGTCGCGACTTGCGTGACCACGACCTGGTGATCGCAATGGATCGGGCAAACTTGGAGGATCTACTGCAATTGGATCGCGACAACCGCAAGAAGTTACGTTTGCTGAGTGATTTTCTGCCACAATCCGCAAATTGGCCACGGGATGTCCCCGACCCGTACTACGGTGGTGAGGATGGGTTTGAGTACGTAATCGAAATGATCGAAGCGGCTTGCCCTGCAATCCTGAACGCACTAAAAACATAGGCTTGCGGCGGGAAACATTTCCGTTTCATCAAGCCGCGATCATATCCAGGATGGGACGATACGCTGATGGGATCACAGAAGCATGCCAACCTGAGCAAACTTGACCTGCAGCGATTCATTGGGGTGCGCTGCGTTGGGGTTCTTGGCGCGCTCCTACTAACGCTGCACTGGGCGTCGGCTCAAGAGTTACTGCCACTGACGGGGCCATTGGACCCTTCCCTGCCAGGTCCGTCAGCGGAGGTGCAGGATAACGCGGACCTGGCACCTAGCTCGCCCACCCGAGCGGCACCATCCCCCGAAGCGGTCCAACAGGCTATCGAAGCGACCAAGGAGGATGGGTCGCTGGACGAGTCGCTGCGGAATCAGATCTTGGAACGCTACGCCCGGATACTACCGGCAGCGACACGCCTCGCAGAGTCGCAAGCGGAAATACAAGCATTGGAATCGGCGATTCAGTCCGCGCCGCGACGACTTTCCAACCTGCAGGCAAGAGCGTTACAACCGGTCAAGGCGGAAACCACGGTCTCAGAATGGACGTCGCTGGAAGAGATCAGGGCAGAACAAGATCGTTTGCGTGGACTGCTGCGTGGCTATCAAGGCGAACTGGAGGAACTGGCGACGGAGCTGCGTAAACGACGCGAGGACGGCCAGCGGTTGCCCGAACGCATCGCCGAATTACAGACCCGCCTACAAGCACTCAATGGTGACGTGGGCGAGGAAACCGATTTGCCCGAAGCGTTACGAGACGTGGCTCAGGTGGAACGCGAGACCATAGCGGCCGACTTGCGAGCACGCCTGCAACTGCACCGGCAAACCCAGATACGCAATGAGGCCGAAGCGGAGCTGCTGCCCGCGCGGGAAGCCCTGCTTCGGCGACAAGCTGATACAACCGAGAAGACCCTGACGTTTGTTTCTCGCATCCTGGCGGACCAACGGGGGGAACTCATTCGCAACATGATTCGCGAATTCGAGCGGCTGGCAAACTTGGCCTCCACCGAGCTGCAAGAAGACGCACAGGAAACACGCGAACTGGCGGAGCAATGGAAAGCCGCTGTCACTGCGACTGCCGAGCTGAAGTCCCGCTTGCTGTCGCAGGAGAACACGCTGAAGGAATTGCAACTGGACAAGGAAAAAACCGAAAGCTTGGTGCTGGCAGAATTGTCCACCCGTCGAACCCCCAGTCGAGCGGTTGGTTTTTTACTGCAACGCAAACAGGCCAAATTGCCGCTAGCATCAGGATTGAATCAACAACGCACGCTGATGCTAGAAGCGGTTGAAACCGCGCAAGAAACAATCGCCCGTGTGGTCACCCGCCGCGATGATCTGGCAACCCGATTGACCGCATCCCAACCCGACCAAGATTTACTGGCCTTCGAGCTGGACCTGTTGCAAAGGATGCAGCAAGATTTTGACGATTACATTAATGGCCTTGTTCAGGAGGGGGTAAATCATTCGACCTACATCCAGATTGTCGAAGATTTTCGGCAGTTTATTAGCAAACATCTGCTGTGGGTTCGCAGTTCGACCCCCTATCGGCTGCGGGACACCCGCTCGATTCCCGCCGCTTTGCATTGGCTGTTCGGCCTGTCGCATCTAGGACGCTTGGGCCAGGCCTTGTTGGATGCACCGCAGCTTTACCCGGTACGAACGATCGGTTGGTCGGTGGGCATTGCCGCACTGATTTTCGTGCGACGCCGCATCAAACGGGAATTGGCCAAAAATGGCATGCAGGCATCGCATCGTCTAGCCAGTGCGATGCGTCCGACTCTCTTGGCAACCGTATGGACGATGCTGCTGTCGATGCCACTGCCACTGATCTTGATCGGGCCTGGCTATCTGTTGCATTACTACTGGCAGCAAGACGTGTACGTTAGCGCGATCGGTTTTTCGCTGATGGTCCTGGCGGCGCTGGGCTATCCACTGGAGGTCGTCAAACAGGTCTCCAGGCCAAACGGGCTGGCGATGGCGCATTTCGCGTGGCCCAGTTCAGTGACAGTACCGATCCGACGCTGCTTGTGGTGGATGCTGCACGCGGTCTTGCCAATCATCTTCCTGTGGTTGGTTTTGGAATCGGCCGAAAATGTCCGCTTGGATCTGCTCAGCCTATCGCGGCCACTGTTCGTCATTGCGATGGCCATGATGGCGGGATTTTTATGGTATTTGTCGCATCCAAAATTTGGTGCAACGGCAGCCTACTGTGACTCGCACCAACACGGTTGGCTGGCTCAGTTGCGTTGGTTGTGGCGACCGCTTGTCATCGGTATCCCGGTTGGGCTGGCATTGCTGAGCGTTTCGGGATTCAACTATTCGGCCTCGCAGTTGGGATTCCGATTCTATCGCACGGTTTGGCTGATCACGGTGCTGACGTTGCTGAGCGGACTGGCGTTGCGTTGGCTGTTGATGTCGCGACGAAAAATTGCGATCCAACAACTTCGGCAACGTGCCGCAGAACGCGCCGCAGAACGCGAAGCCGATCGCGAAGCCGAAAAGAACGGCGAACACCCGCCCAGCGCGGCGAATGAATGGCTGCCCAGTGATCTGGAGGAGGAGGAGGAGATCGATGTCTCCGACATGAGCGCCCAAACCGAACGACTGGTCAATGCGATCCTGTTCGTGTTGTTCCTGGTGGGCCTGTACAACATCTGGGGGCCGGTGCTTCCAGCGCTGACTTTCCTAGATTCAAAAACGCTTTGGTCGATCCGCGATGCAAGCGGAGGCATTATCGAAGAAGTTACCCTCTCCAATTTATTGAAATCGATTCCCATTGTTGTTCTAACCGTGATTGGCGTGCGCAACGTGCCGGGGTTGCTGGAAACGGTCCTACTGCAACGTTTGCCTTTGGAAACAGCGGTCCGCTATGCAATCACCACCATCACCAGCTACGTCGTCGCAGCATTGGGAATCATCACGACCGCCAGTCTGCTGGGCCTGCACTGGGATAGCGTGCAGTGGCTGATCGCGGGTTTAAGTGTCGGCTTGGGTTTTGGGTTACAAGAAATTTTCGCCAACTTTATCAGCGGGATTATCTTACTGTTTGAGCAACCAATCCGTGTCGGCGATTTAATTACGCTCAATGGCGAAAGCGGCAGTGTGATCAAAATTCGGATGCGAGCAACAACGATCCGGAATTGGGATCGACATGAAATTGTGGTCCCCAACAAGGAACTGATCACGGGCACATTAGTTAATTGGTCGCTTAGCGATACCGTTAACCGCGTGGTGATCAATGTGGGCGTGGCCTACGGCAGCGATACCGAACGGGTAACCGAAGTGTTGCGAGAGATCATTGCCAGTCATCCCCAAACGATGGATTCGATGCCGCAGCAGGTGTTGCTGGAATCATTCGGAGACTCGACTCTGGATTTTACAGTGCGTTGCTTTTTGGCCTCTTACGAAAGCCGAGTCCAAACGTTGCACGAATTGCACATGGAAATTGACCGCCGATTCCGCGCCGAAGGAATCGAAATCGCGTTTCCACAGCAAGACGTCCACATTCGCGATTTCCCGCCCAATTGGCCCCCTGCCTTGCCTGCTGCACCGATCGCTTCCGTCCCGGAAACGACCACTGATGTTTCGTCTGATCCGCCGCAAGAAAAATCTCGCGAAGGCCAAAGTCGTAACTCAGGCTAACACCCGTCTCGGATTCACTTCCGTCTCGCAGCCAACATCCCTTCGAAAACTTTGATGACGGACGTTGCGAGCGCTGGTGCCGGAGAAGCCTGTGTTATTGCCTGATCTGTGTTGACCCGATTTGGCTGGGGTTGCTATTGCCAAATCGCAAATCCGACCCACAGACAGGATTTGCTTTTATCCGGCAAGCATCCTGCCCAGCACGCGGCGGTCATGGTTATCGTAGTTGGAGCTAGCATTCGCTTTGCGTATCGTCATTCTTCGGGCCATTGAATCTTGCTGCCTGATCCTCCTGGCTTGCCTTGTCGGCTGCCAACAACATGCTGGTATTGTTGTTTGGTCGCCCCCCCTGCTGCATCCCACCAAAGGGCAAGTCGTGATGATCGGCCCGGTTGCTGGACAAGTGGGATGGGCGCGGCCACTTGCCGAGGCCGTTGTCCAGTCCGCACCCGGCGACGCTGGACGGCAGGTTACGGCGAGGTACCCCGCAAGCCTGACACTTGCGAATTTGGCAGGGCTGTCGGAAAAAAATTCCGTCGCGATGGTCTCCGCGACCGAGCTACAGGACCCTCAGACGATTAGCGAAATGACGCTGCTAGCCTTGTGCCAACAGGCCCAGATCCCGTGGCTGTTGCAAGGTGAGATCCTGGCGGTTCCCAACGCGGACCCTCCGCCCAACGGTACGCCTGAGATTGCGGACGCTTCGCCAGATCAACAGACCAGCTCAGACCCGGAGAGAACGCTCAGCCCCGTACATCGTCCTGAGGACCAACGGCTGTCGATTTCCTGGCAACTGTACCGCGTCGACACGGGACAAGCGGTTGGAGCGCGAGCGTTCACCGTGACGGTCGACAGTGCGGTTGAGCAATTTCCTGACTTGACCGATTTAACCAACGACCCCCATCGCTTGCTGACCGTCGCGGCGGCAAGACAAACTTGGGAGCTGGTGGTCCCCTGTCTACAAACGCAGACGGTTTCGTTGGCCGCGACGCGCTGGCTCCCGGCCAGTCAAGACATTCGTCGGGGAAACGCCCTGGCCTCGGCGGGACGTTGGGATCAGGCTGCCAGCGTCTGGAGGGCGGTGACCCAAGGACACCCTCGACAGCACGCGGCGTGGCACAACCTAGCGCTGGCTAGCGTTGCAGCCCAAGATTTTCAGACGGCCCGCCGGTTCATCAATACGGCCCTGCAGTTACGAGACTCCCGTTCCTACCGTGAAACATCAGCCTGGATCGAAATGCGGCAACGAGCCTATCACCAAGCGTTTTCGCTGGGCGATCCACCGGAGGGCTGGACCATTACCCGTGGCAGCAACCTACGGTAACGTTGCTGTGGTTGCAATCAACTGGCTGCGAGGAGGCTCCAACGCGGGAGGGCCAATCCGCCAGTTTTTGATCCGTTGTTGCTAAACCTCCAGCCGCTCGATGCGATCCAACTGATTTCGCAATCGTTCGCGAAAAATTTTGCTATTGTGCCGGATGTCGACCGGCAAGCTGCGGGGATAGACACGAATATCGGTGATCCGTCGCGTAAGCGGATTGCGGCTCGCTAGGTCGCGCAGTTCCGCAACCAGAGCCGCCCTCGCTTCCCGGTCCTTAGGCCGCTGGTCAGCGTGCGGTTCGACGATGATTACAGGTTCTTGTTTGCCCGGTTCGCCCAATCCAACCAGCGCGCAACGATAAACAACCGGATGCTGATTAAAAACCGCCTCACAGGGAATGGTAAACCACGTTTTTTTCCCCTGGGTAACTCGATGCGCCTTACGACCGCAAAACCAGAATTGATCCTGATCGTCCAGGTAACCCACATCCCCCATACGATGCCAGATAATTTGACCATCTTGCACTTTGTGGACCGCGTCTTGATCGCTACGAACTGCATATGTGGTGGTGACCACCGGCCCCGCAACCATTAGTTCCCCAATTTTCCCGTTGGGCAACACCTGCACTTGGTCCATCGACCGCAACGGCCCATCATCGATTGCGATCACCTGCCAACGCAACGAATCGAATCGTCCCCCCACGCAGACCCCGCGACCTTTCGCGGCTGCGGGACCCGTTTCGGCAATCACCTGCCGGGATTCAATCGAAGCCAACGGCAGGGCCTCGGTCGCCCCGTAGGGAGTGAAGACCTCGGCTTCCGGATGGATGATCTGCCGCAATCGTTGCAGCATTGATGCCGGGACGGGAGCACCAGCCGACAGCACTCTTCGCAACGTGGGGAAATGCTTCCCGGTCTGTTGGCTCCAGGTTACCACGCGGTGCCACAGCGCGGGGGAACCGAAGGCCTGGTCAATCTCCCACTGGCTCACCGCCTCGTGCAAACGCTGCGGGTTTACCTCCGCAGGTCGCGTGGGATCCATGTCAGGGATAATCGTTGTGACCCCCATCACGTTATCGAACAGGCCGAAAAGAGGAAAACAGGCTAAGTCACGTGTCCCCGCTTGGATTTGATATCGCTGACGAATCAGGTCGACTTGGCCATGAAACGTCGCCTGCGTGTACAGAACCCCTTTGGGGGGGCCTGTGCTGCCCGTGGTAAAGATAATCGCCGCCGCCGCTTCGCGTGAAACGGTGGGCAATGCAATGTCGGGATGTTGATCTCCCAACGCACAAATCTGTCGCAAAGATTTGCCTCCTAACAACCACCAGTCTGCTACCGTCACATTCCAAACCGACTTGGGAAACCGACGCCGCAGCAACATGCGAATGATCTGCGCTTTGGGGATTGCCATAAAACCGTCGGGCTCCGCCAATTGCAGACAGCGCACCAGATGCGAGCGTCCCATGCCAGGATCGATCAGGACTACGGTCAAACCCGCTTTCAGCAAGGCGAACGTTAAGCGGATGAACTGGGCCCCAAACGGTACCAGCATCACGACTCGCATTCCTGGTTTGACACCCCATGCGAGTAAGCCGCGAGCAATCCGGTCGCTTTCCTGATCCAGTTCCGCGAAGGTCGTTATGGCATAAGAACGGGCACCGCCGGCTTGGGGTGGCCCGGCTGGTTCCGCGATTGCGATCGCGCCGGGTAATCGACGCGCCCAGACGCTTAACCGATTGGCGATATTGTTGCCATCCAGGCCGCTCGGATTCGCGGGGTCTGCGGTCAAGTTCGCACAACCAGGACCCTCTTCCGCTTGTCCGCTCAAGACCGTTCCTCGACTATTTCCAAGCAAACCTGGTGGGCCAACTCGATCGTTGCTTGGATCTCCGCCTCACTGTGGGTGCGACTAAAAAACAACGCCTCGAACTGACTGCAAGGCATGTAGACACCGCGACGGATCATGCCCCAGAAATAGGCTGCGAAGCGTTCCCGATCGGAACGGTCCGCGTCGGTCCAGTTGCGCACCGGTGCCTCATTAAAAAACAATGTCATCATGCTACCCACGCGTTGCACCTGAGCGGGCAATCCTGCCGCCGCAGCAGCGGAGGCGAGCCCCGAGGCCAATTTTGCTCCTATTCGTTCCAGGTCGTCGTAAGGAGGTTCATCGCGTAACAACCGCAGCGTGGTCGTCCCCGCCGCCACGGCAACCGGATTTCCGCTTAACGTCCCTGCTTGGAAGACGCGTCCGGCAGGCAGGACATGGGCCATGATTTCCGCTCGGCCTCCATAGGCACCCAGCGGCATACCGCCACCGACGATTTTCCCCAACGTGGTGATGTCAGGCGTTACCCCAAATAATTGCTGCGCGCCCCCGTAGGCCAATCGAAATCCGGTCATCACTTCGTCAAAGATCAGCACGGCCCCCTCCTGATCGGTGACTTCTCGCAAGGCTCGCAGGTAACCCTCATCTGGCGGTACACAACCCATGTTGCCAACGACCGGTTCCAGAATGACGGCGGCAATCTGCCCGGGACACTTTCGAAAAGCATCCCGCACGGCTTGTCCATCGTTGTAGGGCAGGACGATGGTGTCGGCACCTGCACCTGCGGTTACTCCCGGGGAATCGGGGACTCCCAACGTTGCCGCACTGCTGCCCGCAGCGACCAACAAACTGTCAACGTGTCCGTGATAATTTCCGGCAAATTTGATGACCTTGTCGCGCCCCGTGAACCCCCGCGCCACGCGGATTGCGCTCATGGTTGCTTCGGTCCCCGAATTCACTAAGCGAACCGTTTCGATACTGGGAACGGCCGCAATGATCATTTCCGCCAACTCGGACTCGGCCTCCGTTGGGGCCCCGTAGCTAGTACCAAGCGTTGCGGCTTGCTTGATCGCCTCCAGGACGGCGGGGTGCGCATGGCCAAGGATCATTGGGCCCCAGGAACCGATGTAGTCGATATACGACCGCCCATCAATATCCTCTAAGAACGGGCCAAACGCCTTGCGAATGAATAGCGGGGATCCACCGACAGCGCCAAACGCCCTGGCCGGGCTGTTAACCCCGCCGGGCATGACTTGACAAGCACGTTGAAAGGCGGCTTGGCTGGCGGGACCAACGGCATGCCGAGGCGATGAAGTGGGAGTACTCATATCAAAATTTTACCGCGGGGCAAAAACGTGAAACACCAGTGAGAGAGGAATCCTCTGAGGATCAAAAGCCAACGCAAATGACCATGATACACTCGCTAGATGCAAGACCGTGAAATATCCAGCAACCGAACACGTTTGGCAACCACCGCAGCGGTATCTTTCCGATGCCCCTTCGGATCGTGATCCTGCCTTTGACCGCCGATAGCATCAATGACCGATTGCACCGCGCGATAATGCCTCCTGGTCGTTCGTGCTAAATATTGCTCAGCAAACAGGCAATCAAGACGCAGCGACACAAAGTTCTTCAAGCGATCGCCTACGAATTGCTATCGCGCTGACCCTGCTGCTCGTCACGGTACCGCTGGCGACGGCTTGCGTATTGCGCAGCACCGGGCAGCGCTACATTATCCGGCTCGGCTTCGTCCAGCAATCGCTGCAGGAAGGGACGACACCAACCACAGCCTGTTCCCGCGCCAAAGCATTCGCTCAGTTGGCTGGCGACGCGCGGACGATGAACGCGGATATGCTGAATGACCTTGCGTTTGGTCACATGAAAGCACAAGCATAGGTCGTCGTCCTGGTTCATTCCCCCCATCCCCCGCTGGCCAGAAGCGTGGCCACACGACAAGCATCAAAGTAATCAGGCAAATACAGCTGTTCCGACACGGTATGGACCTCGCGTTGTCCACAACCCAGCGTCACCGCTGCAATCCCATGCTGGTAAAGCCAATTGGCATCCAAACCGCCGTTGGTTACATCGACCACCGCTTGGCATCCAATCGACCTCAGCGCGGCACTGGCCGCCAGGACGCTAGGGCAATCATCCGCCAGCAGAAATGCTTCATAATCGACCTGTGACTCAATGGCAACTTGCCCCGCTACCCCAGCGTCGTTGTGAACCCCCGCTGCGGCGGCATGAAACGCTTCCTGAATCGCGGCGGAGATCGCCGCCCGCGTAGCAGGTTGATGGCTACGTGCTTCGGCCCGAAGGTGAACCGTGGGCGCAATCACATTGGTCGCATCGCCACCCTGAAAGACCCCGACATTCGACGTCCCGCAGCTACCGTCGGGCCGCCGCACCAACCCCAACCAGCCAGCGTCGTGCAACCGGGCGATCGCCTTGGCGGCGATCACGATCGCACTGACACCGCTTTCGGGAGCGACGCCCGCGTGCGCGGCCAACCCCGTGACGTTGATCGTCATCCGCTCGCCTCCCGTCGCCCCAATGGTCATTTTTGTCACATTGCCGCCATCAAAGTTGATCGCGCGATCCACCGGGCCCAGTAGCTCGCGGTTAAGATTCCGCGAACCTTCCAGGCCGATTTCTTCCTGGACGAACCAACATAACGTCAGCGGTGGGTGGGGTTGCCCGCTGTGGAGCAGTTCGATCGCCGCTGTCAAGATCGCCGCACAACCACCACGATTGTCCGCCCCCAACCCGGTCGCTACCGCACTGCGAACGTAATCTCCGTCCACGAGAGGCTGGCTGCCAACGCAAACCGGAACCGTATCCAAGTGCGCACTGAGCAGCGTCGTGGGGCCAGCGACCGTCCCCGGTAGATGGACGATTAAATTACCGATTTGCCCCCCGTTTTTTGTTTTGCGATTGGCGTCGTCGATTTGGATCGCTCCATCTGGGACGCCTGCAGCTTTTAACTGAACGATCACTGCATCGGCAACCTCCGCCTCCTCGCCGCTGATTCCAGGGATGGCAGCTAGGTGTAGGAAACGCTCCAGCGCGGCGGCTGTATCAATGGAGATGGAGATGGTCACCAGGATTCCTCGTCGTGTGGGTGCCGAAGATTGCCAGTTGGCGATAAATTGTCGGTCAAGAGGAAGCGGCAGCTAGAAAGATGCCAGCCCTCTTCTGATCCTTTCCTGGTTAAACATATCCTTTTCTGGCAGTCATGACCAACCTCCCCCTGGCCGAAAATCCCGTCAGCTTTGCTCGGCAACATCTGCTGGACTGGACCGATCTGCAATTCGCCGATTGGTTGAGGCAACAGGGCGAGCGGCCCTTTCGCGGTAAACAGATCTGGCGCTGGATCTACCAGCGACGGGAAAGCAATTTTGCAAACATGTCCGATCTACCTGCCAAGTTGCGAGCAGCCCTGGCGGACCATTTTGTTGTATTCCAGGATACGGTGGTGCATGCCGAACAATCCCCCGATGGTACCGAGAAATTATTGATCCGACTGGCAAGCGGGGGAGAGGTCGAATGCGTGCTGCTGCGCGATGGCGATCGTCGCAGTATCTGCGTCAGCAGCCAAGTGGGCTGTGCGATGGGGTGTGTGTTTTGTGCCAGCGGGCTGGACGGAGTCGATCGCAACTTGACGCGCGGGGAAATCTTGGAACAGATGCTACGGCTGCAGACGCGATTACCCGGTAACGAGCGTTTGAGCCACATCGTGATGATGGGAATGGGGGAGCCACTGGCCAATTTGACCAATGTCCTGGCCGCGCTGGAGATGGCGCGCACTCCAGAGGGCTTGGGCATCAGTCCGCGTCGGATTACCATCAGTACCGTTGGGCTACCTGCAGCGATTGATCGGCTGGGCAACCATGGCGTGGCTTACAACCTGGCCGTCAGTTTGCACGCGCCCAACGACGAACTGCGCAACCAGTTGGTCCCCGTCAACCAGAAAATCGGCTTGACTGCGGTCCTGGAGGCTGCCGACCGCTATTTCCAAAGCAGCGGTCGCCGCTTAACGTTTGAATATGTACTACTGGGGGGCATAAACGACAGCCGGCACTGCGCTGCACAACTGACCAAGCTGTTGCGTCAGCGTTCGGCGTTGCTGAATGTCATTCCTTACAATGCGGTCGCCGGATTGCCCTACCGAACGCCCAGCCCACAGCGGATCGCCGAGTTCCGACAGACGCTGCTGCAGGCCGGGATTAACGTGATGTTTCGGCAACGCAAAGGGAGCGAAATCAACGCCGCCTGTGGCCAGCTACGCAGAAACCGTCAAGCGATCGCGAAGTAAGACGCGCCGCGATCGGGTAACACATTTGTGACGAAACTATTTTTGAACCGTTCTGGGGAATCACGGAATCATCAACGATCCGCCTGATTTGTCGATCCCGAACCTACGTGGCGGGAATCCGTGATAGATCCGTTCGTCATGTCCGCTGGGGATAAGCTAGCTATAGCCAAATCGATCGAAATCGGCTGCCGCTTGCGTTCCAAAAACAGGCTGACATCGGCAAACCCGCATTCACGAAGCAGCCTTAACGCTTGGATAAATCCGGCGCCCACACGATCGGGTTCGTGAGCATCGGCCCCCAAGGTTATTGGGATCCCACGTTTGCTGATTTCCACCAACATTTCCGGAAACGGGTTCATCTCCGGAATCGTCTTCAACAATCCGGACGTATTCAATTCCATCGCGGTCCCCGTCGCAGCGATCCGATCAAGGGCGCGCAAAATGTCGGGCATCATTTCGTCGGGATGCCACGCGGACGCCGTAAAATTCTTGATCAAATCGGGATGGGCTAAGGAGTCAAACAACCCGGTTTCCGCGCTGGCGGCAAGGTGCTGGAAATAGATTCGTTGCACCTGCAGCGGATCAGGATGCCAGAATCGCTCGCGGTACTCGGAGATTTGCGGATGGACCGAGCCAAGGACGAATTGGAAATCGGTATGTTCCAACTGACGCTGGACATACGATTCATGGCCAACAAAGTAATCGGCTTCTAACCCCAGCCGTACATCAAGGCGACCTTTCCAAAGCTCGGCCGTCTGACCTACCCACTGTACGTACCGATCGAATTCGCTCTCCGCCATCCTGACCGCAGCGGAAAATCCATTGGGCATGGGATTGTGGCAAGTCACGATCATCCCCTTCAGGCCACGATTCAACGCCACCTGGGCGTATTCGCTGGGATCGCCGATAGCGTGTTTGCACAACGGCGTGTGGCAATGACTTTCATACAACAAGGGCTCCGTCACAATCCTAAACTCGCTAAAAACGGAAAAGAAGCAATCCGATCAATCGGTCCAGTAATACAATAGTAAACAACTGGCCAATAAGACCCCGGCCCAGAAGGTCATTGTTCCACTGGACCATGGGCGACCAAAAAGAGCGTGTTCGTCGAACCAGCTCTTCACCAACTGAATCGCTGCCACGATCAACCTGACCGCGCTGTTGCGGACGAAACGATCGCTCGCCCCCAAGACGATGCGAAAACCCGCTACCAAAGTCGGTAAGGCTTGGCGATAAATCCAGTCGGTATCCAAATTGATCGCTCGTTGTTCCGCAGGATATCGCTTGGTTTTCATCAAGAACACGAACGCCAACGCGGCAAACATTAGCAATTGCAGTTGCGTGATGACGTGCGCGACCGTGTAGGGCTGGTAGGTCGCCTGATGGGGTAACCCGCGATACAGCAGCGGATAGGCGATTCCCAGCAGGACGCATAATCCGGCCGCAATGACCATCGCTACCAGCATGTGAAGGGGTGCTTCTGGGGGGCGTTTTCCGCTATCGTGAGCGAAGAAGGCAAAAAAGGGAATTTTGATACCGGAATGCTCCATCACCCCTGCGGAGGCGACTAAAAGGATGATCCAGACCCAAAATAGTCCCGCCTCACCTGCGGCACTGAGGATCATCGACTTGCTGATAAAACCGCTCAACAACGGAAAGCCAGAAATCGCACCCGCACCGATCAGGCAACAACCCGTCGTCCAGGGCATCGATCGATACAGCCCTCCCAGTTCGGTCGCTTTCACCGTGCCCACGCGGTACAGGACCGCTCCCATGCTCATAAACAACAATGATTTGTAGATGATGTGACAAAACGCATGCGCAACCGCGCCGTTGATTGCCAGTTGGCTGCCAATACCGATGCCGACGACCATAAATCCCAGTTGGTTATTCAGGCTGTACGCCAACACGCGTCGTAGATCGTTTTCAATGACCGCAAATATGATCGGGAACAAGGTCATCGCGCAACCAATCCAAATCAACGCCTCTGTACCCGGAAATCCTCGTGCAAGCGCATAAATCGCCAGTTTGGTGGTAAATGCACTTAGATAAACCGTTCCTGAGGGTGTCGATTGAGGGTAACTGTCCTGCAACCAATTATGCAGCAGCGGAAACGCGGCTTTGATTCCGATCGCGATCAAGATCAATAGCGGCCCCAGCGAAAAAACCCCACTGGCTGGCGTCATGCTGACAAAATCAAGCGTCTGCGTCTCCACGTACTGAATAACGACGCCTGACAACAGCAGGACCCCCGAACCAACTTGGACGATCAGGTACCGCATGCCCGAGCGATATGCCTGCCGCGTTCCCCCGGCCCAAACCAGGAAAACGCTGGCTATCGCCGTCAATTCCCAGTAGACGAATAGCGTCAGCAGATCCCCCGCAAAGCACGCCGCAATCGCGGCACCCGCGTAAATCGTGCCCGCGGTTTGCTGTCTCCAGTCTCGCAAGTGCCAAGCGAAAATCGCTGCCAAAATTGCGGCAAAGTGAAACACCAATCCAAACAGATTGCTGAGTGGATCGATCCTCACGGCGGTTACGGCGACACCCAAAAACGGAAACTGTCCGTAAGTGCCGCCGGGAGTCAGGCAAAAAATCACCAGACTAAGGCTCGCAAGCAACAACACGCCTGCTGAACGCCACCGTTCCCCGAGAAGCGGCACGAACGCTCCACCTAGAAGCATCACGAGACCGGGAGGCAGCGCAAACTCACCGATCATAGTAGTCCTCAGGTCTGCGGACGATCAGACGCAGCAATTTTCCCAGATAAACGATGACGACGAACGCCGCAAAACCAAACCATGCTTGAAAAGCATAAATCTTTTCAACGGCAAAGTAAGGATGCGGATCCTCGTAGACCCAATCGGCCAATACAAGGACGGCACAGACGAAATACAAGCCGTAAATAAAACGCTGGATATTGGCAGGCCGGGCGAACCAATCGCCACCCGAGCGAGGCAAACCATCGCTGTTACCAACGTCCAGTCCGTGCCGCTTGGTCCGCTTCATGCTCATGCTGGCCCGTGCCTTTCCCGTCAGATCTCGACGGTTTCACCAACGCCCAGGATGATCGGCTGGGCGGTGGTCTGATCACGGACTCGCTCCGCCCAGGCCTGCGCGTCTTGCGTGATGGGAGGCCAGGTGTCGTAGTGGGCCGGCAGCACACGCTTGGGTTCAATCATCTGAATCGCTTTAATGGAATCACCAGGCCCCATCGTGAAGCGATCACCGATCGGCAGCACCGCTACATCGACACCGTGTGCATACAATTTCATGTCACTAAATAAGGCAGTGTCTCCCGCGAAATAAATTTTGGTGCCCGCTGAGGCATGCAACAGGTATCCGGCGGCCGTGCCCGCAGCGGTACCGTCGGGGAGCGTACTGCTGTGGAGCGCGGGCACCATTGTCAGACGACCGATGGGCAGGTCGATCGACCCCCCCAGGTTCATCATTTCCAAACGGTCAATTTCGTGCTGCGTTTGAAACCACTGGGCGATTTCAAAATTCGCCACGATCGTTGCTTGGCACCGCTGCGCAATCGTAGCTGCATCGGCAACGTGATCGAAGTGGCCGTGGGTGATCAAAATATCAGAAATCTGCTGGACATCCTCAGACGCGATTGTAGCGGCTGGATTGTCGGTGAAAAACGGATCGATCAACAATCGATACGCCCCCTGTTCCAACAGCCATGTGCTATGCGATAACCAAGTCAGCTTCAAACTCATTATTTACTCCCATGCTTCGCCACGTAATCGGGCCAGTTCCATTGCGTCTTTGTCCCCACGACCGGACAAACAGATCACCAGATGCTGATCGCGCGACATTGTCTGGGCCAGCTCGATCGCTTTGGCCGTCGCATGGCTGGTTTCCAGCGCCGCCAAAATTCCTTCGCTCTTGGCCAACCGATCAAACGCCTCCAAAGCCTCATGATCCTGACACTGAGTGTAATCCACCCTGCCGGAGTCTTTCCAATAACTGTGCTCAGGGCCAACCCCCGGATAATCCAGTCCCGCACTCATTGAATGGACATCGCTGGTTTGTCCGTCCTCATCTTGCATCACATAGCTCAAACTACCG
This sequence comes from Roseimaritima sp., assembly GCA_007124075.1. GTDB lineage: Bacteria > Planctomycetota > Planctomycetia > Pirellulales > Pirellulaceae > Roseimaritima. The sequence goes on along the minus strand of SLFV01000047.1, from coordinate 6,630 downwards.
TGCAACACGCCCGGCGCTCCGTAGGTCAGCGGCGAGGCATGATCGCCAGGCATCACTCCGCGTCCCCCTGCTTCCACACCCACCAGACGCACGGAATCGTCGTCGATAAACGGATAAAACATCCCCGCCGCGTTGCTGCCTCCCCCCACACAAGCCACCACGCAATCGGGCAACCGGCCGAAAGTCTCTTGGCATTGTTCCCTAGTCTCGCGGCCAATGACGGCCTGGAAATCGCGCACCATCATCGGAAACGGGTGCGGACCTATCACGCTACCGATGATGTAATGCGTCGTCTCCACGCTTGCCATCCAATCACGCATCGCTTCGTTGACCGCATCACGTAGCGTTCGGGAGCCACTTTCGACCGGGCAAATTTGGGCCCCCAACAGCCGCATACTAAAAACATTGGGTTTCTGGCGGCGGACGTCCTCCGCACCCATGTAAACGACGCAGGGCAAGCCAAAGTGCGCGCAGGCCGTGGCGCTGGCGACCCCGTGTTGCCCGGCCCCTGTTTCAGCGATGACCCGTGTTTTGCCCATTCGCAATGTCAGCAAGGCTTGGCCTAGCGTGTTATTGATTTTATGAGCCCCCGTGTGGTTGAGGTCCTCACGTTTAAGCCAAATTTGAGCACCACCGGCCGCATCGCTCAATCGTTTGGCGTGATAGAGGGGACTGGGACGCCCCACGAAAGTCTTCAGCAAACCGTCCAATTCGGCTTGGAAAGCTGGGTCACGCTTCGCCCGGTCATATTCCTCGGCCAGTTGATCAAGAGCGCCGGTCAAAGTTTCCGGAACAAACCGGCCTCCATACTCCCCAAACCGCCCGCGCACATCGGGAACTTGGCTAGTGGCGCCCATGGGATCGCTAACGCTAGACATGCATAAACCAGTAAAAACGAAGAAAAATTCTATATCGCTCGCTCGACAGTCACCTGCTGGCAACCTGCGTGCGCGCCAATGTCTACAGTGTAACCGCAACCCTAGCGCGGTCGTCAACGTGTCGAATCGACCATATTTCGTTTGCGGTACTTTGCCGCGTTGACCGGCAAAGTGGGCAAGACACTCGTTTACGCCAACAGTCCGCGAATCACGATGCAAGGACCTCCTTGATAACGCGTCCATAAACATCGGTTAAACGAAAATCACGGCCTGCGTGACTGTAGGTCAAACGCTGGTGGTCCAAGCCCAATTGATGCAGCAAGGTGGCGTGTAAATCGTGCATGTGGACCTTGCCCCGCACGCCGGTGAAACCGAACGGGTCTGTCTCGCCATGCGCATACCCGGGCTTGAAACCGCCGCCGGCTAACCAAACCGTGAATCCGCGTGGATTGTGGTCTCGCCCCGTGCCATTGCTTTGCGCGTAAGGAGTCCGGCCAAACTCCCCGCCCCACCACACTATCGTATCGTCCAGCAAGCCTCGGGCCTTTAGATCGGTCAGTAAAGCCGAGATCGGTTGGTCCACCGCCAACGCATGCTCGGCATGCTTGGGCAGATTGCTGTGCTGATCCCAAGCGGGATTGGCCGAATTGTCCCCATAGTTGACCTGGATAAACCGGACACCCGCTTCGCACAGCCGCCGGGCCAGCAAACACTTCCGCCCGTAGCCTTGGGTTTCCGCGCGATCCAGGCCATACATCGCCTGGGTCTGAGCCGACTCACTGGAAAAATCCATTAGCTCCGGTGCAATCTGCTGCATCCTCCAGGCCGTTTCGTACGACTGGATAACGGCCTCCCACTCGTCATGATGTACCGCATGCTGTTCCAGTTGCTGTTGGTTTAACCTTTGGATCAGTTGCACCTGGCTGGCTTGCTGGTGCTGCGAAACACCTGCCCGCTCGATACAACTGATCTCCAGTGCATCGCGTCCAGCCGATCCGATGGGCATTCCCTGAAATCGAGCCGGCAGGAAGGCGTTCCCGTAATTACGCGCCCCGCCATTGCCCCGCGGCGGCCCGATCGTGACAAATCCCGGCAGCGAATCGTTTTCAGCTCCCAGCGCATAATACAACCAGGAACCGATTGATGGGCGCACAAAATTTGTTGAACCGCAGTGCAGGAAGAGCGTCGCCGGACCGTGCGCCACACCGTTGGTATGCATCCCATGCAGGAAACACAAATCGTCGACATGCTTCCCAACGCAAGGAAATAGCTCCGATACCCAGCGCCCCGAGTCGCCATACTGCGAAAACCGCCACGGCGACTTCATCAGTCGCTGCGGGGTCCCACGCCGGCCGCTTTTGGCTAACGTGCGCGCATCATCAAAGGGCATTGATTGTCCATCCCGCTTGCCCAATTCAGGCTTGTAATCAAAGGAATCGACCTGGCTGACGCCCCCCTGCATGAACAAAAAGATAATCCTTTTTGCTCTCGCCGGGTGATGGAGGCTGGCACCTATCGACGCTGGGTGAGAGGGCCTTGCAAACGCCTGCCCCTGCGCCAAAGCCCCCGCCGCCAAGGCACCAAACCCGCAAGCCGTGCCCTGCAACAACGTTCGGCGGTGCAAACGCACAAGCGACTTGGTTAGCTCGGATGGTGAAGATATATCGTGCATCGCAGGGGTCCTCTACGGCAAATAGCGAAAATCGATCGAGGCAAACACGGCATGGATAAAGCTGGCGAATTGCTCAGGGGATTCGGCGTAGCTCAAGGCGATTTCTAGCTCCTGGGTACTGGGCAACCGGCCCAACGCATGCATGAAGAATACTTCGATCCATTCCTGTTGACTGATCGAAGATCTGTCGCCAGCCCGCTGCCAAAAGCGTTCAGCCGCAGCTGCGGCCTGCTGATGCAGCCAGGGATGATTCAGCATCGCTAGGGACTGCGACGCCACCGTCGTTCGCGCTCGGATTCCGACCGAGACGCTGCTGTTGGGAAAATCGAATACGTCGTACAACGGTGGCAAAGAATTCCGGAACAACGGTTGATAGATGCTGCGTCGGGGCAACCAATGCTGATAGTCGTAATCATTATTGACCCGCGATTGAATCGTGGGTCCAAAACAAGCCGTATCCAACTCCCCGCTGACTACCAGGACTGCATCCCGTATCGCCTCGACCGGCAGGCGTTTTAAATGGCTGCCCCAGTACCAGCGGTTGTCAGGATCGACCTGGACCGCCGGATCACGGTCGTTGACGGTTTGCCTTGCGTACGCGTCGCTGGATGTGATCAAGCGGACCACGTGCTTCGTCGACCATTGGCTGCGAATCAATTCCGCAGCCAAGTAGTCTAGCAACTCGGGATGGCTGGGCTCCGCGCCGGTGGTTCCAAAATTATTCGGCGTGGTCACCAGCCCCGCACCCATCAACCAGGTCCAAACACGATTGACGTACACCCGCGCGATCAACGGGTTTCGCGGATCGACCAACCATTCGGCCAGTTGTCGTCGCCCGCTTTGCTGGTTGTCAATCTGCTGGGCCCAGTACTGGGAAGGTTCGATCGCGGTCAGAAAGCCCCGGCTGACCGGTTTACCGAGCTGATGGGGCAGACCGCGCAGACGAATCTCCAATTGCTCGACCGGCGTTCCCTCCGCGATGGTCAGGAAATGAGGTCGCTGTTCCAATTGCTTTTTCACATCGTTTTGTTCTGCCCGCAACTGCTTCAAACGCACGGCGAACTGCTCCGCCCGGGTCTCCTCGACCGACGCTTCCGAGCGCTCCCGCTGCGACGTCTGCTGTTCCAGCGGGAGGAACTGGACCGCGTCAATAATCACGTGACCGCTGCTGGCTTCGTTGGATACCATCACGTGGGCTTGACCGTTTTCTTCAAACCGATAGGTTCCCAGCGAGATCCAAATTCCATCAATCGCTGGCTGTTTGCGTTGGTTCACAAACACAACCTTGGATTCATCCGCACTGAACACTTCCACATGAACCCGATCGGCCCGATTGGTTGCGGAGGTGTATGACATGCGGACTTCGTACTGCCCGGGGGGAATGCCAGCCGGTTCAAAGGTCGCGGTTTTCTCACCCTTGCCTTGGTTGGCGTCATGTCGATACCCGGCGTCGACATAGCCAGCGGTGTGATCGGAAGTGCTCCATTGGCCAACCAGTTTGGCCTGCTGGTCATCAATCACAATCCCAGCAAACTGGTCGGAGGGATACTGTCGGCGCAGGTTCTTTGCCCCCAGTTCGGCCTCGACCGCCTTGATATCTTCCGCTAATTGCTGCTGCCGCTGGGTTAAATGTTGATAATGAGCGGCCTGTTCGCCCGCCAAAGGCAAGGGCTTTTCGATCCAACGTGAAAGGTTGGCATGCGTCAGTGGCACCGTCGAGCGAAAAATAGCAGCAAGTGCGTAGTAATCCGCCGTAGGAATCGGATCGAATTTGTGATCGTGACAGCGAGCACATCCGATCGTTTGCCCCAAGAAGGCATTTCCGATCACTTCCAACTGCTCGTCGATGTGATCAAAATCTAATTCCACTTTGTCTTGCGTTTCCAGATTCGTGTTCCCCAACGCCAGAAAACCAGTCGCGATCGCTCCCCACTGCTGGTCCTCGATGGAATCATACTCCAGTAAGTCACCCGCAATCTGTTGACGAACCATTTGATCAAACCCAAGATCGCTGGCGTATGCACGAATCAAGTAATCACGGTAGCGCCACGCCTCCCCCAGCACAAAACCTCGCAACGTGATCGATTCCGCGTACCGAGCGACATCCATCCAGTGTCGGGCAAAGGTCTCACCATAAGCGGGCGTCGCCAACAATTCATCAACCCATTGCCGCAGCGCCCGCTTGGGATCCGCAGCCTGGACGATCCGTTGCAGTTGTTGGGGATCGGGTGGCAGGCCGGTCAGGTCAAAGGCCACACGTCGGACAAGCTGGCCAATCGGTGCGGGGGGCATGGGCTGCAGATTCGCCTGACGCAACGCTTCGTTAATCCAGGCATCCACCGGCCCGGAGGCGTTTGGGTCCGTGGGGGGCGGCGCTGGCTGCGGTTGTCGATACGCCCAGTGCTGGCTAGCGTGCTCCACCGTTAGCCCTTGTGGAGCCGAATCGGGGACTTTTTCCAGCGTGCGTGGATCCCAAGCCCCATCTTGAATCCACTGGCGAAAGTATGCGATTGTCATTTCATCCAGCTTGCCCTCTGGCGGCATGGCTAGGTCGGGATCGTCGTACTGCAAGGCTTGCATCAGCAGGCTTGCGTCGGGCCGGCCAGGCACAATTGCAGGCCCCAGATCACCACCGCGTTGCCAACCTTCGCGAGCCCCCAGGTTCAAGCCGCCACTGGTTTCGGTCTCCTGACTGTGGCATTCCAAACAATGTTTCAGCAGCGCGGGGCGAATATGCTTCTCAAACAAATCCGCTTGGGGATCTTCTCCCGCTGGCTGCGACCAAGCCGTATGGGTGCAGAGCAAGCCGGCCAGGAGAACGTTCGATAGAATCAGCACGGAGATTTTCATGGAGTAAGCAGCAAAAGAGGCTGGATGGTGGGTAAGACCGGCCGTGATCTGGGCAAACTCCCCGCAGCCAATCGCACAAGGCCAGGGTAGTTGCTGACGGGGTATCGGTCGTTGTCATCGAACCCGCATCAGCAAGGGTGCAGTGTACCGCAATATGCTTTGCAAAGCAAAAAAATCGGCTGGCTACGTAGCGACTACGGGCGAAAGTCCACCGAAGCGTCGTTCGCGGTGTGCGTAGTCGCGGATTGCTTGCAAAAAATCGGCTTGCGTGAAGTCAGGCCAAAATTTTTCCGTGACCCATATTTCCGCGTAGCTGATCTGCCACAGCAAGAAGTTGCTGACGCGAAAATTACCACCGGAACGAATCAGCAGATCGGGGTCGGGCAAACCGCTCGTGTCCAGCGTCGCAGCGATGTGTTGTTCGTCGATTTGCTGGCTATCCAGTTTCCCCACCCGCACCCGTTCGGCTAACGAGCGGACAGCGCGGACCATTTCGTTTCGACTGCCGTAATCAATTGCCAGCACCAATTCCGTCCCTTGGTTTTCCTGACACATTTCCAGGGTCATGTTCATTTGCCGCAAGACGCGATCGGGCAAACGATCCCGACGTCCAATAATCCTCAGACGCATGCCCTGTTGGATCAACAGACGCCGCTCCTCGATCAAGTACTGCTCCAGTAGGTGCATCAGGAATTCCAATTCCGCCGCGGGCCGTTTCCAATTTTCGCTGGACAAGCAATACAAGGTGATCGCCCGCAACCGCAGTTGGACGGCAGCTTCGCTGACCATTCTAACCGTTTGCACCCCACGACGATGCCCCTCGATGCGGGGCCAACCCCGGGCTTGCGCCCAGCGTCCGTTGCCATCCATGACCATGGCGACGTGCCGTGGAACCTGGTCCGCCGGTATGTCGGGGAGAATCGCTAGCGGTCCACCCGTTGGTTGATCGACGTTTGCTGAAGCACGGGAGGGTTCTGCGTCCGCCATTGGATTATCAGCATCAACAAGTCGCTTGGGAGGCCGCCAACGAGGCGGGACTGCGATCAACAAAAATGGTTTGGGCTCGATCAGGACCGACCGACAGGATGCTGACCGGGACACCAATCAGCGCTTCGACTCGCTGAACGTAGGCCATCGCGCCCGCGGGAAAATCATCCACGTCGCGGGCATCGTCCACCGGTTGCAGCCAACCGGCAACGGTCTCGTAAACGGGGCGACAGCGTCGCAGCG
>SLFV01000479.1 GCA_007124075.1 Roseimaritima sp. | reverse complement strand
TGGTGGTCAATGACAATTTTGACTGGGAAGGCGATCGGCATATCCGTCGACCGCTTGATGAGTCGGTGATTTACGAAATGCACGTTCGTGGGTTCACCAAAAGCAAAACGGCTCGGATCAAAACGGGCGGCAGTTACTTGGGGGTGATTGAAAAGATCCCTTATTTGCAGTCGCTGGGCATCACCGCTGTGGAACTGATGCCGATCCATGAATTCCCGATTATGGATCCGCACGGCCATAAGTCACAGCGTCCCAACTACTGGGGCTATGATTCGATGGCGTTCTTCTCGCCCCATCGTGGTTACGCGCATAATTCCACGCCCGGCGCACAGGTGACGGAATTCAAGGAAATGGTCAAAGCGCTGCATGCGGCCGGAATCGAAGTCATCCTGGATGTGGTTTTCAATCACACGTGTGAAGGGAACGAACACGGCCCCACGCTATCGTTCAAGGGATTGGAAAATCGAATCTATTACATCTTAGAAGATGGTGGACGGCATTATGCCAACTACAGTGGCTGCGGCAACACGGTCAATGGGAACCATCCTGTGGTTCGCGAGATGATTTTTCATTGTCTGCGGCACTGGGTGCATAACTATCACATTGATGGATTCCGGTTTGACTTGGCCAGCATCCTCAGTCGCGATCGTACCGGCAATCTGATTCCCAACCCTCCGATGGTCGAATTGATCGCGGAGGACCCGATGTTAGCTGATACGAAAATTATCGCCGAAGCATGGGACGCGGCAGGTGCCTACCAGGTCGGCTCGTTTGGAGCGGGCAGTCGCTGGGCGGAATGGAACGGTCGGTATCGTGACGATGTGCGGCGGTTTTGGCGTGGCGATGTAGGGACGTTGGGCGCCCTGGCTACAAGGCTTGCTGGCAGCAGCGATTTGTATGAACACAGCGGTCGCGCTCCAGCCAGCAGCATCAACTTCATCACCAGCCACGACGGTTTTACGCTGAATGACTTGGTGATGTACAAGGAAAAGCACAACCATGCCAACGGTGAAGAAAATCGCGACGGGGACAACAACAATTGCAGCGACAATTATGGTGTGGAAGGCCCCACACGCCGCCGCGGTATTCGCGAGGTTCGCGATCGTCAGATCAAGAACATGATGGCCACCTTGTTGCTCAGTCAAGGGACGCCAATGATCGTCAGTGGTGACGAAATCCGTCGGACGCAACGCGGAAATAACAATGCCTACTGCCAGGACAGCGAGATCAGTTGGTTTGATTGGCGTCTGGTGGATCGCTACAGCGATATGCTGCGGTTTACCCAAGCGTTGATCAAGTTCCGGCGGGGCCAACCGACTGTCCGCAGGCAATCGTTTTTGACCGGTCAGCCAATTGAAGGCCGCTTGATTTCGGATGTCTCTTGGTATGCGCCCAGTGGCAAAGGGTTGGATTGGGGACAGCAGGAGTTAGCAATGATGGCTTATTTGTCGGCTCCCGCCAAAGCCGACGACCATCAAAGCCTGGGACGCGATGTCTTGCTGATGTTTAATTCAACCGGGCAGCCTCGCACCTTCCACCTGCCGGAGGTCGGTCGTGGCATGAGCTGGAACCTGTTTATCGACACCGCTGCTGCTCCCCCGGAGGACATCTTCCCGGATTTGGATGGCCCGGTGCCACCGAGTAGTCGTACCCTGGAAATGGCCCATCATTCAATGCGGGTCTACGTTAGCGAAACGATTAACACGTAGCTCCACGCTTCGGCGGTTGCATAAAAGCCGGAAACTCTCCCCCACAGTTAGCTTCATTGCGGGGGAGAGCCGGTCACCTGCAATCGGTTTTCTACCCGTGAGACACCCGGTTCCAGTTGCATCAGCAGGTGGGCCATCCGTTGCTGGGCCACGGAGTCAACTTGGCCTTGTAAAACAACGGTCCGACCAGATGGGATTGGCTGAACCGTTCCGAAGCGATTCACCGCAGAATTGGTTTGGATTCGGCGCTGCAAACCGTTGCCGACGCTACCGGCTTGCCCAGGGACCGCCGAACGCAACTGCGTCCGCAACCCGGCCCCCTGCGTACCCGGTTGAATCTGGGAAAGCCCGCCACCGAGGCCGCCCCCCATCAATCCTCCCAAGCCTCGCGCGCCGCCGACACCGCGTCCCGCACCGCCAGCTCCCACGGCTCGGGAATCAACACTCAAACTGCTGAACCCGCGAACGGTTTCCGAAGTGACGCCCACCCCTTGGCCGCGCTCAATCCGGAACACTTGGTTGGGATCCACAAGGAACCCATCAAAATCCAACCTTTGTGAGCTTGCGTCGACAGGTTGGATGCCCCCAATTCCGGCACCACCGGCCATTCCGCCGCCGCCTCCTCCTCCGCCAACCCCACCCGGGATCGCACCGCCGGGGAAACCACCCCCAGGAACTTGTCCCCAAGCGACGGGCTGGGCAAAACCAAACGATACGACGGCTAGGAAAAAGGTGTGCAAAATTTTTCGATTCATGACTCAACGGATCCCACGCGAATTCGAAATGGAGCGGGGGCTGCGGAGGCGTGTTCCTCAAAAAACAACCCGGAATGCTGATTATAACCCGCATGAACCCGAAAAGTTCTTGTTTTAGGGATCCGTCCCTCAAGCGAACCGAAAAACGGGTTGGTGAATCGAAAAAGATGCCTATTCCGTTTTTGCGGAATAGTCCGAGCCTGGATTTCTGGCTCCGAAGATCTGCCCCCGGTTGTGGGTACCCAGCGATTTATCTTGACCCACTTGCTCCGCTCCTGCTATCGGAACTCTGCAGGAGTAAATCTATCGCGTAAATCGACAGGAATTGATAGCTTTCGATGACAGGCAAACGGTCGAAATCGCTGCCCCTCCACTTCAGCAACGGCTTGTTGGCCGTTTGCGTCTTGATGGCGTTTGGTTGTCGCAGCCAAGCTCACCGCGACTTGTACGCCGACAAAATGGCCAGCGAGATCCGCGTCTTGGAAGATCAACTTTACGAAGCGGACTATGAAAACCGCGTCTTGCGGCAAAAGCTACAAAATACCAAAACGCAAGGTTATGACGCTGATCCTGACACGCCAAAACGTGGGCAACGCCGCGCCCCCACACCACCGCAAAAATCCAATGGCCAAAATGGCGAAAGCTTACCCGCTCCCAACGGCGACGCGCGAACGGAATTGTTGACGCCTCCGGGAGCAATCCCTCGGGACCAGGACGACGACGCGCTGCAGGATCAGCGCGTCCCGGTTCCGCAAAGTAGCAACGGTCGCGGCGACGACGCTTTGATTCCTCCAGACTTGGAGAGCTTGCAATTGCCGGATATCGATATGGGCGAACTGCTGCCACCGGCGGGCAATAACGATACCCCAGAGTTACCTGAATTGCCGTTCGGACAAATTCCTCTGCCGCCGCGAGGTGGCGATGTCGCGCAGCCGGTTTCGCTTTGGATCCATCCCACGCTTTCGGGTCCTTATCGATCCGATGAAACGCCCAGTCAGCAGGGGGTGGAGCTGGTCATTCAATTTATGGATCAAGCCGGTAAGGTGGTGGATCTGAGCAATATCGACATTGACGCTGACCTCCACATCGTCTTGGTCGATACGCAGCCAGATTTGGAAACGGAGCAGCGGCTGGGGAGTTGGGATTTCACCAGCGAACAACTAGCGGAACTGCGTGCCCAGCAATTGCGTGGTGATTCGATCCGTGTCGTCGTTCCCTTGGACGAACGACAACCTCAGGGGGAGCGAATCACGGCGCTGGTCCGATTATCAAATGGTGACTTCCACCTGGAAGGAAAATCGCAAATCGTCAGCGACGAAACCACCAAGCAGCCTGGTTGGTTACCGCGTAGCGAATCACTGGCGACCCCGCCACCGACTGGAACCTCGGGGCTGTCACGATAAACCGATCGGTTTGTTGTCGATCCAATCAATCGATGACAAGCGGCAGACCCAAGCCTTGCTTCGGTCCTGCGCAACAAGTCGGCGTGCCAACGAATGCCTATCCGGTTGGCTCGTCGCGCAGATCCCCCTCGGTGATCATGCGGAATCCCTTGGTGTTAAGTGTTTCGCATGCCAAATCGATATTATCCACCATAATAGCGACCGCTGGACCGCTATGGGTAGGGGACAGCAACGGGTAGGCTTGGATGATGTTAATTTCTGCCGCCAACAACGCGGAACAGACACGCAGTAACGGTTGCGAGCCTGCCGGGAGTTCAACCCCGATTAAATCGGTTTCAATCAGCGCCAAACCGGCTCGTTCCAGCAATTCGCGGCCGCGTTCGCAGTCACTAACCACCAGCCGCACAAACGCACACTCCGCGGAATCATTGATTGACAAAGCAACAATGCGAATTCCGGTGCCTTCAAAGCGGCGAACCACTTCCAATAATTGACCGACACGGTTCTCCAGAAAAACGGTGAATTGCCGGATTGTCGGGAAATCGCGGCCCCGCATCGTCTGGAAATCCGTCCCCGACCCTTCTCCAATACTCATCGACTTCTCGAATGTTTCAAGTGCGGAAGTAGTTCCCTATTCGCCTTTCGGGGGCGTGATTGCCCTGCAAGCAAACGGCCCGATAGTTTAGGCTGTGATGATGATAACGGTCAAATCCACTACCGCAGCGAAACTGACGCATGCTTCAAGAGAACACTCTGCAACTTCGAGTCCAGTACTACGAAACCGACGGACAACAGCGCGTCCACCACGCCAATTACTTGAACTATTTTGAGCGTGGTCGCGTGGAGATGCTGCGAGTCGCGGGTTTAAATTACAAAGACCTAGAAGCGGACGGGCTGTTGCTGGTGGTCACCGAAATCCAGGTTAGGTATCACACCCCAGCCGCGTTTGACGACTTGTTGACGCTGACCACCGCAGTGACCGCGATCAAGGGCGTTAGGATCTGGCATCGGTACCGAATCGAGCGAGGCGATGATTTGGTGGTCCAAGCCGAATCGGTAATCGCCTGCATTGATCGCCGCGGACGCCCATGCCGTTTGCCAGCATTCTTTCAAGACCTGCGTAGACGAAATGACCGCTCTCGCTCCTGAACTGCCGATGCGCGAGACGCAAGAAATCCGCGAAGGAACTTTCCCAGACCCGGGGTGTCTAACCGTACGGCTCCAGCAGTCAACCTTAGCGATTGCAGGTTGATTTGAGGCGGTAACTCAAACTTGCTGGGTGAACACTCCGACAACTCACGGGCTTTGCTGGGACGAAGCCGACAACCTTGGATTTCAGCGTGGTTCAACACCCATCTTCTCCGCAGCCCGATCAGGCCGAAAGTCCGGGGGGGTCGTTGTCGCATCGGATCGCCGAAGTGCGCTCGGCTCAAAATATCTCCCTACGTACCGTTTCTCGACGTTGCGGGTTGCCGGTCAAGCAGTTGCGAATCCAGGAACGGGGTGGCTGTGAACTGACGCTGTCGGAGCTGCAACGTTGGGCTGCCGCGTTGGAGGTTCCGATCGTGGAGTTGTTACAGGAGCCCAGTGAAGATCTAACCGCAGCGGTTTCGCTGCGGGCGCAACTGATCCGATTAATGAAGACCGTTCAAGCACTGCGAGCCCACGCCGACAGTAACTCCACACGCCGACTGGCGGACCAATTACGGCAGCAATTGCTCGTGATCATGCCAGAACTGGAAGATGTCACGGCTTGGCCGCGGGAAGGGGGACGCTCCCGCTCCGGGCATGTTCCGCGAATCATCGAACTGCCGATTGCCATCGATCCGCTGGACTTGACTCGCGATCCGTTTTAGACAATCGGCAGCTTCCATGATCCCCTAGCCCTGCCCTGCGCCGCAGCAATAGAAGGGGGAGGGCAGGGGGAGAGCGATGGTACATTCTTGATCTGCCGCTCGCATTAAAGCCAATAGCCAGCATGAGGCATGCTGTTTCCGGCCAATCAGCAAGTCTTAAACACTGCGTGACGATTCGGTCGAATCTTGTTTCGCAGCAGGTTCCCGTAAACGCAACCTCTCTTGGCGTTGTTCTCGGGCCAGTCCGACCAGCAAACTGTAGCACATCACCACGATCAAAACACAGAAGGGGAGACCAATCGAGATTGCCCCCATCTGTAAAGCTCTCAGGCCCCCCGCCATCAACAAAGTCGCGGCTAAAACACCCTCGAGGACTCCCCAGAATAGACGCGTCCCGAGGGTCGGGTTGGGGCTCCCTCCCGAGGCGATGATATCGGCGACCAGGGAGGCCGAATCGGAAGATGTCACAAAAAACAAGATGACGCAAAGCGTTCCGACCAGGGACGTTAACATTGCCAACGGATACGCTTCCAGCATCACGAACATCGCCGTCGACGTCGTGTCGACTTTGGTTCGTTCCGACCTGCCGAGCACCGGTTGGCTTAGATAGCCTGCAAGCGACAATCGCTCCGTGTTCGACCGGTACTTCCCTCGAAAAACTTCACCTGCCTGGGGACGATAAGGGATCGTGGTCCCCCGCCGGACCAGGACGCCACGATAGTACTCCACCGACGCCCCGTCACGAGTCTGTAAGCTCTCGTCTTCACGTTGCTGCATCAGCACACCGCGGGGACTTGCCAAACGCTTGGCCGTCGGCCCAACCAACCATTGTCCGTCCTCGCTTCGAGGCAGACCGGTTTGGTCATCCAGGGCCTGAACTTGGTACTCGCGTGCGGAGTAATCTCGGAATGCTGCAACGACTGGGGAACGAGGGTCTAATTTCGTGTGAATTTCCTGGTGCATTGCGGTATTGCCGAAACCGGTCATCCAAATCACCGCCACTATTGAAGGAACCAACATAACCCCCAAGATGAATTCACGAATCGTTCGCCCCCGAGAAACTCTGGCGATAAACATTCCTACAAAAGGAGACCACGCGATCCACCAACCCCAATAAAATACGGTCCATGACTCCAACCAATCGGACGTTGCACTGTTCTCATAACTAGCCGTCCAAAACGAAGCGTAGGGGAGTCGTTCCAGATAGGCGCCCGCGTTATCGACGACCGCGCCCAGCAGATAGACCGTGGGACCGACAGCGAAAAGGAATAAAAGCAAACAGCCAGCCAGAGCCATATTTAGCTCGCTCAATCGCCGCACACCCACGTGCAGTCCTGAAACCAACGACGCTACCGCCAGCAACGTAATGCCCGCAATCAACAGGACTTGAACCCCAGTTCCTTGCGGCAGCCCGAACACGTGCGCCAATCCCGCATTGACCTGTTTGGCACCCAAGCCCAGTGAAGTTGCCAGTCCAAACAAAGTCGCCAACACAGCCAGCGTATCAATCATGTCCCCAATTCGTCCGAAGACTCGCTCGCCAAGCAACGGATAAAACAATGAACGAAAACTCAAAGGCAGGCCTTTGCGGAAACTAAAATATGCAAGAGACACCCCCACCAGCGCATAGAGCGCCCAGGGATGCAAGCACCAATGAAACAGCGTGATACCCATCGCATTTCTAGCCGCCTCCAGCGTCTCGCCCTGCATTCCCGGTGGCGATAGATAGTGCCACATCGGTTCGGCCACACCGAAAAATAGCATCCCGATCCCCATCCCAGCGCTAAACAGCATGGCGAACCAAGTGAGCGTCGAAAATTCGGGTTGGGCATCGTCGGGCCCAAGTTTTACGTGTGCATAGGGGCTAACGCAAAGATAAACTGCGACAATTAGAAACCCGGTCATTGAGGCTAGATAAAACCAGCCAAAGGTATCTGCGATCCAGGTTTGCAAAAATTCAAATAACAACAGCGCGCGGCGGGGAGCCACCGCTGTCGCGGTTACGAAGGCAATAATCAACAACGCCGCTGCCGGAAATACGACTGGATGAGCCTCAAACTCAACCCCCAGTACTCTACGGCGAATCGTCGGCAGCGTTTTTCCATTCAACAACGCTCAGGCCTCTGATCTGAGGCCTTGACGAACTCAAAAATACCCCAAGCCAGATGCCCCATACGCCCACCTTCGATCCAGTGCCCAAGGCCAACTTTCATCCGCTCGATGTAGTCTTCGGCAACCTCGGCGGCCAATTCATCGTGCCGCGTCGTGGTCTCCTCCAAAACACGGCGATAATGATTCACTAGCTGGGGGGTCGCTTCCTCAAACCCCACCTCAGACAACCCCTGCCGTTGGCAGGCTGCCCGATAAAATTTGGGCGACCCGAGCGAACTGAGGTGGATACGATCGAGAATCGGTTGCAGTACCCCTGCCGGACAACCATCGGACTGCATCGGATCGGTGAAGACGAATCGACCACCTGGTTTCAGCGCACGAGCCACTTCAGCGATAACTTGCTCACGCTGGCCGCTGTGCAAAATCGCATCCTGCGACCAGACTAGGTCGTAAGACTGATCGCTGGCCGGAATCTGTTCAAAACTTCCGTCAACGACTTCGATCTGGTCCTGCAAACCATGCTGCTGGTTCAATTCGCGACACCGGCGGTTTTCCGCTTCGCTTAGATTCAGGGCTACAACCGAGCAGCCAAATCGCTTGGCTAAATATCTGGCCGCGCCGCCGTAGCCTGAACCGAGATCCAATACACGGC
>SLFV01000415.1 GCA_007124075.1 Roseimaritima sp. | reverse complement strand
TTTTTTTATATCTTGGCGGCGACCAGTGGAATCTGGTTGATCGTGTGGACCGTTCATTCCCAGGTGGGAACGTTTGCTTACGGCGTGCTGTTTGTCAGCCGTGAAATTGCATTAACGATGGTGTTGATGCATTTCGGCACGTTCCTGCAAGATTATTTCACGAGAGCCGAATTGAACCGCATTTTACCCGCAATCTACGCGGGCGGGCGATGTGGTGGCATCGCCGGTGGATTTGCGGTCACAATGTTGTCTCAGCGGATCGGTGTCCTTCACTTAATCCTTCTGGCGATCGCGTTGCTGGGAGGGGCCGCCGTAGCCATCGGCTGGATCGTCCGTCACGCGCCCAAGGGCGACGAGCCTGAACCGCCACGGGAGATCGCAGCACTTCAAGAAACCGCGACACCTTGGCATGCGGTGCGAAGATTTCTGCAGCAGGTCGTACACGTTCCGCTGTTGTACTGGCTGACCTGGACGACCTTGCTGTTTGTTCTGTGTCGTTGGATGCTGATGTACCAATATACCGCGGGCTTTGAAGCCTATTTTGCCAATGAAAACGCGTTAGCGAGGTTTTTAGGGATTTATACGCAGGCCGCACTCTCGATTTCCTTGCTGCTGCAACTGTTTATCGTGCCGCGTTTGGTCACGCGACTTGGTGTTGCCAAATCGCATTTCATTTACATGACGTCGGTCTTGTTCTGCCTACTGTCAAATCTCTGGACGGGAGGAGTGGTTACGGCGACCGCAAGTCGGTTTGTGGAAGCGGAGTTGCGATTCGGTCTGCGAAATCCCTTGAATCAGATGCTGGTCAATCGATTTCCGAAAAAACAGCGGATCGCGGTTCGCGGATGGAGTTTGGGGTGGCTGATCCCCTGCGGCACTTTGCTGGCTTCCGGGTTGATCACAGGTCTGCAAGTCGTTGGGGGTCCGCAGGCAATCGCGTGGGCAGGTTGTTGTGGCGGAGCTCTCCTGGTCGTGGCAGGCTGGAAAGTCGGGAGGGCGTACAACCGATACGAAGCCGACTGATATCGCCTTCACGCTTTCAGCACGCACTGTATTTCGATGCCGCTGGACCTAGCAATAGTTGTAGTAGTCGTTGCTGCAACCCGGGTCGTGGAATGCTGCTTGGACGGTTAACGGTCGCGGAGGATCGGATCTCCGCTTGCTTAAAACCCAGGCCGTTGCCCAGCAGCAATGGACTGAAAATCGGGGGACGATTCAGGAGCGAACCTCCTCCGCTATCCATTTCAAATAAGCCGTATGTCCAGCCAAAATTGGCAACGCTATTACCTCCGGGAATTCATACGGATGCTGTCCCAAAATGGCCTCGTGCAGGTCGGGAAAGCGATCCTGCGTTGTCTTGATCGCTAATCGATACTCAGACTCTCGCTGTACCTGACCCTTCCAGTGGTAAAAGCTTTGAACGGGCTGATCAATCTGCACGCACGCTGCCAATCGATGGGCAACCACGAACTCAGCCAACTGGCAAGCGTCCTGTTCATTGGCAACCGTGGTGAACACCAATATGAACTGTGCATCGTCGAATCTCACGTTGCCTTCTTCCGGTAATTCGTTCATCTTTGCGACTCCCAAATACTATCTGCTATTGAAAACAGGCTACCCTTTCTGGCGCGTGTGTCCTCCGCAGCTACCTTTTGTCTTTCTGCTTTTTCATGGTAGCCACTGTCGAAAAATCGCTCAATTAATTTACTGCATAATCTTCTTTTTGGATCGAAGGGGTGCGGTAGGTGAGGGGCGTGGCAGCTAAGAAACAGTCTCTCAATAGCTGGCGTGTTTGCTTTCCCTCTCACGAGCACCTGGCCCGCCCATTCCTGCTACCCAGGTCCGTCAGGTAGATTTGCAGCTTCCGCTCGCCTAAATTACATACGTACCAGTCAGCAACGAGATGCAGAAAAAAAGGCATGCAAATGCAACGCGTCGTACCACGAAATGATCAAAAGCTTCTGCAGGCGTCTAGCCACGCGGGATCAATAGCCGACGGCTTGACTTTCCCTCTCTCAGGTTCGCTCCCTACGATTTCCGCTGCGCGGGACAGAGAGAGACAGACAAAACGGACAGCGATTGTTTCCGCGTCGCTTGCTTTCATCTTCCTGACGTTCTGCTGGATTCCGTTGCCAATGAACGACTGCTCTGCTGCGGATGCCGACCGGCGACCCAACGTCGTCCTGATCTTTACCGATGACTTGGGCTACGGCGACATCAACTGTTTTACGCCAACCCAACATCGCACGCCGAATATCGACGCATTGGCGTCTCAAGGGACTCGCTTTACCGATTTCTATGTTGCGCAAGCGGTATGTACCGCCTCGCGAGCGGCTTTAATGACAGGCTGCTATGCCAATCGCGTCGGGCTTGCCGGGGCCTTGAATCACACCAGTCGACAAGGCATCAGTCGCGAGGAACGATTGCTACCGCAGATTTTTTCGCGGCAGGGCTATCGAACCGCGATGTTTGGCAAATGGCATTTGGGCCTGTCGCCGTACTTCAGCCCGCTGCACCACGGCTTTGATCAATGGTTTGGAATTCCCTATTCCAATGACAACACGAAATATCATCCCGTACTGGCGGATTCCATGCCACGATTACCACTGTATGCAGGGGATGCAAATGGCGAGGAAATCCTGGAACTTGATCCCGATCAATCGCTTTTTACACGACGGATCACCGAGCGTGCTGTTGAATTCATCGAGCAAAATCGGGAGGTGCCTTTCTTCTTGTACGTGCCGCACGTTATGCCCCATGTGCCGATTTTTGCGTCGGAGGCTTTCCAAGGCAAATCTGGGACAGGATTGTACGGTGACGTCATCGAGGAACTTGATTGGTCCGTCGGTCAGATCGTTGACTGCGTCGACCGGTTAGGACTGACCGAGAACACTTGGATTATTTTTAGCAGCGACAATGGTCCTTTTCTAAGCTATGGGGCGCATGCTGGCAGCACCGGTCCACTTCGAGAGGGGAAGCTGAACACGTTTGAAGGCGGGGTCCGAGTACCAACTGTGATGCGGTGGCCTGGTGTTGTGCCTGTTAACCAAATCTGCCGCAGCCCACTGATGTCGATCGATCTGCTGCCGACCGTTTGCCGAATTCTGGGTACCGATCTGCCCGATAATCCGATCGACGGGATTGATGTCCTCGATACCCTGCGTGGGGAATCCCAACCGCTGGATCAGAGACCGTTGATGTTCTACGCTGGCAACGAACTGCAGGCGGTGCGATGGGGAAAATGGAAATTGCATTTCGCACATCAATACCTGACTCCGATCGATGACTACCGTGACGACGGCCGACCTGCAGGGTACGGAAAACTGGAACCGAAATCGATTACGGAAAGTGGTATCGAGGGGATCGCCAGTCGGCACGGTTACCGCGTGGAACTATTGCCACTGACACTGTTTGATTTGTCGGCAGACATTGGCGAGACAACCAATCTCGCGGAACAACATCCCGAGGTTGTACGTCAGATTGAGATGATGGCTGAGGTGTATCGCCAGGAATTGGGGGATTCGCTGACCCACCGCGTGGGGCAAAACGTACGACCCGCGGGCATGCGTCCTGGAAATCCAGCAGAGGATCAGAATGAAAACCGCTAAGGACCCGTCGGAACACAAGTCCCCGGAAAGCTTAGCAGTCGCAGTGATTCCTGAAGCAAAAAGTTGGGCTTCATGAATGGTTCGTAACCGATGTCTTGCCAACGAACATCCCCCTTTCCATCAATCAAAAACGTTCCATGCAGTGGCTGCGACTCGAAATCGTCATAGCATCGATAATCGCGAAACACCGACAGATCCCCGTTGGACAGCAAGGGAAAAGGAAACGGTTCATCGTATCGATCGACAGCTAACCGAAGTTCGCTGTCAGTTTCAGTGCTGATTGCCAGCACTTTGATCCCTTCCGCTTCGAATTTGTCAAACAGTGGCGCAAAGGCCTGTAACTGCTCGGTGCAGTGCAGGCACCCGGCACCAAGGTAAAAAATCAAAACCAGTGGTTGGCCAGCATAATCATCCAGGGTATGCACCCGGTCCTCCGAATCGATAAGCTTCCAGCAAGCCGCCGCGTTGGGGCTCCAGCGGAACGGCCCAAGCTCGTCCAGTGCAGGACGCTCGCCAATATCATCGGAGATTACCCATTCCCCACGCCAAGGATCCTTGACATCTAACTGCTGTGCGATCTCACTGATGCGGTGCGCCAACGGTGATACTTCGTCAAAAAATGGCGAAACAGCTTGCAATTCAGTAAATACCTTCCGGCAGCGTTCCAGTTCCCCGGCGGCAAACAGCAACTCCACCAGACAAGCTAACGGTAAAATCTCGTTCTTCGCTTTTTTGACTTCTTTTTCAACTTCCTTGATTGCTTTGTGGGGCTGCCCGCAACGCAGATCCACGCGTGCTTTCCAGAGAGGACTTAACAAGCTACCGGAGTCGCCAGCCAGATCGGCGGCGCGATCAAAATCCTGTTCGGCGACCGCCTTGAATGCGGAGACGTAGGCGACCGATTGCTGAAGCTCCTTGATTCGATCATCCACTGCGCGACGAGCTTTGTCCACATCCTTTTCACTCGCCCTTTGCTCGGCCTCCTCTGCTGCGGCTTGCTGCTGTTGTTGCAGGCATTCAATCTGCGACCGCAACTCAGACAACACCTCGTCACCCGCCTGGACACGGTCGCTCATGAAACTGGCTGCTCCCAGCAGCCGCAGCCGCTTCCACTGTTCCCGCTCTTTGCCCGTCGCTTCCAAGTACGGGCTTTGGCAAAGCTGATAGGCCTGCTGCCACATCTCAAATCGTTCCAACGTTTCCATCAGCCGTTGTCGGCCGAATTTCGCGCTGCCGCGTTTGTCCAGCGTATTGTATCGAGGATGCTGCGGAAGTTCGATCATGTTTTTCGCCAGATCGATCGCCATGCTGACACTGCCGACATGGTTAAAATTACGGATCAGCCATTCGTTGTTGTGCGCAAAATTGTGGATCTGGTCTGGCAACAGCCGATCGCGCATCATATGTGCATGGTCCACACGTGCGGACGCTTCTTGTTGCCAAATGGCGTCTGGGTATCGTTTTAGACGTGAGTAGATGTGCCCAGGCATATGCCACATGTGAGCGATCGCTGGAGCTGCGGGACCACATAAGGCTGCCGACTGCAACGCCAATTCCGGCCTCTTGTAATCCCACCAATGGATTCGGTAATGATGCGCTGGATGCATGGGCTGAGAGGCGAAAATTTTGTCCAACAAACCATCAACCGCCAGAAAACTGGGGTTCTTCAGGACTCCTTTGTTGTCATACAACTGCAAAGCCAGAAACGCCTTGGCTTCGACATCCTCAGGAAACTCCAACGCTATCGCTTCCAATGCGTCGGTATAGGCGGCGGCCCGCTTTTCCTTCTTCCCCTCGCTCGACTTAGCGTCTTCATGCGATTCGGATTTGTCTACGTCCTTCTCTACTTGAAAGTTCAGATAGGCATCCAAAGCGTCGATATACATTTGTTCGCGCTTCGTACAGGAATCTTTTCGAGCAACCGCTTCGGCGATAAATCCCTTCGCTCGCTTTTCAACCTTCTTTGTCGCCAAAGCCGCTCCCCAGTAGGCCATCGCACAATCGGGGTCTAATGCTGCCGCGTGACGAAACGAACGCTCCGCTTCCAAAAACCAAAATCCATGCAGTTGCCCAATCCCTTGTTCGACGAAAGCCCGCGTTTGATCATTGGCAGTCGTTACAGGAAAATAAATTTCGCCCGTTCCCCGCATCAAGTACGCGGCTTGCCGCGGCCCATCATTAAGATATTCACCATGATATGAATGCCCAGCAGGCTGCGTCTCAGTCGGCTTGGCTGCCACCGGAGTTTGGGCCTCCAAATCGGGATCATTGCCCGAGGAATCGCTCGCTACAATGACGATGAAGAAACATAGCAGCGTCTGAAAGAGGGCATTTCCTTCGGTAGCGAAATGCCGGAGCAATAATAACTGGTTCATCGCAGACACGACTACTCTGGGAGTTGAGGGGGGGGACACGGGCTAGCAGGCATTCGGTTTGCCCGCAGTTTGGCATTTTAACAAAGCACCTGGATGTGGGCACATTGAATCCGCCGCAAGCTGGAGGCAGAAATGGTCGGCGATCCGCCCCTTGTTTCAACAGGCTGCTACCCCAACAGTCTGGCGATGGGTTGCCCGCCATCGGTGATCGGAACAGGGCGATCACCATCGTACAGATTGATGGTTGGATTGATCCCTAACGTTGCCAAAATCGTGGCGAACAAATCAGGCACCGACACCGGGTTTTCTAAGACTTTCATCGCCAATTCATCACTTACCCCGTAGGCTCCGCAGTGCCGCAAGCCTCCGCCCGCCAGCACGGCGGAAAAGCACTTGGAATAGTGGCCACGTCCACCCCCGGAATCAAACTGGGCCGGCCGGCCAAACTCCGTATTGATCACGATTAACGTTTTATCCAGCATCCCATGCTCCTCCAGATCGGTAATCATCGTGCTGAGCGCTTGGTCCAACTCTTGAATCAACAGATGCTGGTTCAGCTGACCGTCGTTGTGCGTATCCCATCCCGTTCCGTTGAGGAAATTCATGTTGTGCGATACTTCTACAAATCGCACCCCACGTTGAAACAAGCGTCTCGTCAATAAACAACGATGACCGAATTCGCTTCCGTAACTTTCTCGTAAAGAAATCTTTTCTTGCTCCAAGTCAAACACACTCATGAAATCCGGTCCGGACAACCTGAGACTTTCGCCGATCGCTTGGTCGTACTGCTGGAACAGATCATCGCCACCGAAGCGTTGCTGACCTGCAGCCCGGACGGGAGACAAAAAAGCAAGCCGCCGGTCTTGCCGCACCGTATCGATCCCCGGAGCACGGGCCAAACCCGCAGGCCCGGTATTGAGGTCCGTCAGATAGACAAAACCGGCCTTTTGCCCAAGGAACCCTGGTCCTCGTGTTTGATTCGGGTAACCAATCAATACGTAAGCCGGGGCGGCGTCGTCAAGTGGCCCGCGTTGCGACGCGATGATAGACCCTAGCGATGGATACAAAACGGTTCCGCTTGTCGGGCGCCCGGTGTGCATTCGATTGGTAGCCGCAGCGTGTTCATCCACAACATTGTGATTGACCGTTCGGACAGCGGTTACCCGATCCATCAACTGGGCGGTTCGCGACAAATGTTCGCAGACCTGCACCCCGGAAACTGCGGTATCGATCGAGGGGTAATAGCTCCCCGCCTTCTTCGCTTTGGCGTCTCCCACGCGTTTGGGGTCAAAGGTGTCAATCTGTGCCATCCCTCCGCCCAGCCAGATCATGACGCAATGCTCCGCCTTGCCTAGAGGGCTCTGCACCTCCGAAGCCAAAGCCCCAGTCGAGGTCGTCGCCGCCGTGGCTGCCAAAGTGCCTAAGAATTCTCTTCGCTTCATCGTTCTTGTCCACCGTTGGTTAAAGATCGTTAGGAATCTAAGTATCGGGTGCCTTCCTTGCCGCGCACCGGCCCTTGGTGCTAGGGAACGACAACCATTTCAGGCGAATTGACCAACGCCCATAGGGCATCCTCCGCCCGCGTTCGCCAATCCGCGTTCAAGCTCCTCGTCGGCTCAGGTCCTTGACGCACTAATTCCTCCATTTCGGTTTTGATCACGTTGGCTTCCGTATTGAGATGATTGGACCAGGAGACATAGCGGAACCTTTTCGCCAGTGGCATTTCCGCCCGTTCCTCCTGGACAATGATTCGGTGATCGTAGCCGTCACGCAACAACCTCACGAATTGGCTACGTTCGCTATTGGTCGGTTGCCGCGTCAGCAACATTAGAAACAATTTGTCGACGAATGTCTCAAGCGGCTGCTCAGTTAGGGCAAGTCGGGTTGCCGCCCCGCCATCGACCAGACGCGTTAACATCGTCCCAAACGAACCGTTTGCCAGTACCGCTGGCTGTATCAAATTTGCCGCGTCTTCACGACTAGCAACCGGTTCGGGCCGCGCATCACGCCAGCCAAAGGCTTGTAAAACATCGACGATCATTTGGGCGCGCGGCAATGCCAGGCTGGGACGATCTCGTTCATTAGCCAGGCTGGTGAACTCCCACGCGCGGCGCGGATAGCCAAAGTTTAAAAACCTGTTAGCCGGTGATGTGCCCTCGACATCCAGAGTCAACATCTCGGTCTCTAACTTCAACCCCACCGCATGCAACGAAGCATCAACCACCTGTTCCGCAGTCATCCGACGGCGATAAGGCCCCGTATATGTCCGCTGTTCAGGCTGCATGCCATGGGCTGGGTCGATGGCATGACGTTGATACGCCTGACTGTTCATGATTAGCCGAGAGAAAGCACGCAAGTCATAACCACTAAGGATCAACTGGTCTGCCAGATAGCGTAACAACTCGGGATTGCTGGGCGGATTCCCCTCCCAATCGTCAACTGGTTCTACCAATGCCAGCCCCATGAAGCGTCCCCAAATGCGGTTGGCAATCATTTCCGCAAAACGCCGCGACA
>SLFV01000145.1 GCA_007124075.1 Roseimaritima sp. | reverse complement strand
TTTTTGCCGGAATTCGGCCTTTGGCTGTTGTGCAGAGAAGGATGAACGAAGCTTGTTTTCCCGCGGATTGCTTTTTTTTGATAACGGTTATCTGAACGATGGAGCCCCAGCATGAGTTGCCAGCATTTAAAAAAACTGTTTGAACTGTGCGAGCAGGAAGAGATCAGGATCGCGGCACCCGATTTGGTGCGGTTCGTTTGTCCACGCTGTAATGACCAGGAGACCTGTCCGTCAATTTTGATGGACGAATACGACGCATTGCATGGCGCGGCGCGATCATCGGTTACGGTCGACACCCGTGATGGAGAAAGCGAAGCAACGGGCTGACACATCACAACCACGGTTTGATTTCGGAATGCCACAAGTTGCCACACAAAGGATTGACGTTTGTCCCGTAGTGTCGATGCGGGACGATGGTCAGTTGTCGTCGTTTTTGCGTAGTCATTCATGAGTTTATCGGTCAACGCTTTTTGGAACCGCTTAGCGACGTTAAAAATCGCTAGCCCTGAGGCTTGTCGCAAGTTGGCGGTGTCTTACGCCAGACACCACGGCGGACGTCCCGCGACTGCGGCCAATTCGTTGGCCGA
Organism: Roseimaritima sp.; assembly: GCA_007124075.1. GTDB lineage: Bacteria > Planctomycetota > Planctomycetia > Pirellulales > Pirellulaceae > Roseimaritima. Next base: position 7,940 of record SLFV01000145.1, on the reverse strand, counting down.
CTTTCTGATTACCCGGCAGGTGCTGACCCAGTACCAAGCGCAAGCGATTCTGGAAGGTCGCGATGACCAACTGCATACGGCAGGTTACCAGTTGCTGGAACCTGCCGGGACTCCCTGGCAGCAAGCATTCTGGGGGCGCGCCGGGAGCGATTCGCCTCGGGTTTTGTTGCAGGTGGCCAGCCCGCTTCCAGGCCAGGCAGCGAGACGCTGGGTTAACGCTCACTTACAAATTGAGTCGCCTGGCTTGCAACCGTTGCGGGTGCTGGAGCAATCCCAGTCCCGAATGATTTTGACCAGCGGTCTGCCGCCGGGACTCCTTTTGGCAGAACGCCTGCGGTCGGGGCCGCTGCCCAGGTCCGAAGTGATTCGTCTTGGCCAGCAACTTGGCCGCGCGCTGCAGGCCCTGCAGCAAGCCGGGTTGGCACATGGACAAGTGGAACATAGTCGCGTCTGGTTGGGCGACAATCAGTCCGTCTGGCTGCTGCGGGACGCGGCGTTCGACGCGACGGATCCGTTGTACGGGGAAAATGTTTTCCTGCGTCCGCTTGCCCAACCAGCGTTGTTTGCCGCACCGGAGTTTACGATTCCAGGGCAGATTGCCGATCCCTTGACTGATCAGTACGCACTGGGGTGTTTGCTGTATTTGGCGGCAACCGGCAAGCCTCCGTTCCGCGGTGAATCGACTGACGAACTGCTGGTCAAACATGTGCAAGCCATGCCCAAGGCAGTGGCCGATGCAGTTCGTGCGGCGGCGGACGGCGACCCGCTGTTCCGTTTGATCGGGTACATGCTTGCCAAAAATGCGGCTGGCAGATTCGCTGACTTCGAGCAGCTTTTGGCGGCACTCAACGCACTGACGCCAGCCCCCGCGAATTCCGTCGGAACAGGAACAGCGCCCCCAGTCGTCGCGCCTTCCCCTTCCGTCTCCGTTCCCGCATCGCCTGCGCCACCGGCAAACGCTCCGCCTGCGCCAGCCGCAAACACTCCGCCTGCGCCACCGGCAAACACTCCGCCTGCGCCACCGGCAAACACTCCGCCTGCGCCACCGGCAAACGCTCCGCCCCCTGTGACCCCGGCTGGCAGTTCGGAGAATTCGTCGATAGCTCCCGCCTCGGCTTCGTCATCGTCCTCGTCGCTCCCACAACTTCCCCCGAAGAAGGTTGCGGGCCCTGCGCCCACCGAGGCGACACCCGCAGGCAAACCGAGGAGCCTGGATGTTGCTGTGAAAGCTGAGGGAGCCGTGGTTACGGCTCCTGGTCCGCCCCGCAACCAACCGGTCGTGGCGGATTCTCCGGCTGCTCCTTCCCGCGTACACGCCTCTTCGGTGGCGTTGGAACCCGCAAATCCCGGCGTTGCCCCGGCACCCGCGGCGCAAACGGTTGCGGCAGCGAAGGCAAAACCTGGTAAACCTCAGCGGAAGAAAAAAAAACTGAAAAGCAGAGGCAGGAAGAAGAAAGACTTCCGCGGTCCTGCGATTATTGGCGGACTGGGGTTTGCTGGCATCCTGTTATTGGTTGTGGTGTTGGGAAATGTCAGCCAGCGTAAATCGGATGTCGCCCGTCGAACGCCACCCCCGGTAGCTCCCGCACCGACGGTCGCGCCGGTATCCGAACCCATTGATGTTGCGGAGCAGAGTGGCCCGTTTCAAGTAGTCAGTGATGCAGCGGCCCCTTGGGCACCGCCGGGGACTGAACCACCGATGGAATTGGCGATGATTCCCCGTGGCCCCCAAGCCATCTTGGTTGGGAGACCGGAGGCGTTCCAGCAAGCCGCCGGGGCTCAGCTCTCGGCCGCGTTTTCCGCAGAACTGGGGGAGATTTGGCAAACACTGGAAACGCGAACCGGGGTCGCTCGGGAACAAATTGAGCGTGTGATTATGGCATTCGATGGCGGTCCTTCGGTTGCTATGGCGATCCGATTGGATCAACCGGTCGCCCTGGAGGCTTTAATGTCGCGTTGGCAGGTCGAACCCGCGCGAACGCCCGAGGGGTTCACGATCTTGGTCGATGATGACGATCCGCAAGCCGATGTGTTTTATGTGCGTGACCCATCGGCCGGGGCGATGGTTGAGCAATTCGCAATCGGCTCGCTGGATCAGATCAAAGACGTCGCGGAACTGGAGGGCTCTGTAATCCCGTTACCCCGGAGCCTGGAGACGTTGTGGAAATCGGCTGACGGATCAGCCGATCTAACGGTCATGGTTTTGCCCAACTTTTTGTTTGCTGACGGTCGTGACTTTTTGCTAACCTATGCACCGGCGATCATCGAACCACTAAAATCGATGCTGCAGCCTGATGTGGCGGGCATGTTGTTGACCAGCACCTTTTCGCCGCAATGGTATGTTGAAGTGCGGATGGTCCCGGGTGCGCGAACCACTGCCCCCGTCCTTAGCCGTCGCCTGGAGGAAGTTGTTGAGCAGTGGCCACGGTGGGCGGAATCGTTTCTGATTGAATCTTCCCCCGACGGTTCGTGGCGACGATTGGCGGTGCGATTTCCTCAGATGCTTACTGCGGCCAGGCAATACGCTCGGTTTGGTGTTTCGGGAGAAACCGCGATCGCCAACATCTATTTGCCAAGCGAAGCGGCCGCGAATTTGACTCTGGCAAGTTTTTTGGCCATTAACACCCCGCGCGGAACCATCGCCTCCCTGACCCCGGGAATGACTACGGGGGGCACGTCGGGAGGAAAACCGTTGCCATTGACCGAGCAGTTGGAACTGGAGCTTTCAGTTTCTTTTGATCAGGAAAGTTTGGAGTTTGCTGGACAGGCGGTGATGGATGAATTGAAGGGGCAGCTTCCGACCGGATCAGAGGAGCCGCGATATGTGCTGATCGGGGGAGATTTGGAAAAAGAAGGGATCACACAAAACCAGCAGGTCCGGGATTTCAATATGCGTCAGAAAACTTTGCGAGAAATCCTGACACAGTTGGTGATGCTGGCAAATATCGATAAATCGGTTACGCAACCCAATCAGCCCGAGCAGTTATTGGTTTGGGTGATCGGGCCTGATCCGAATAATCCGGGTCAACAAGCTTTTTTGATTACGACCCGCGCAGGGGCTGAGGGCAAGTATGAACTGCCGAAGGAGTTTGTCCTGCCTTAGGTGGCCTGCAGAGAAACGGGTTGTCCCCTCCGACCTGCGCTGGGTCGGCTCCCCTTTTTTTTCAGGCAGGTAAATTACGGTGCTTGCAGAATCGCTCGCCATTAACTTTGAAGGATTTGCTGCGAATGAGATGTTTCATTTGGATTTGCGCTGCTGCTGCGCTGGGTGGCGTTGCACTGGTCACACCCATTTCGGGAGAACAACCCACCGTGACTAATTTATCTGCCACCAAGGTATCAGCCGTGTCCCCGGAGGAAGACCCGTACCTGTGGCTGGAGGATGTGATGGGGGAGGATGCGCTGGCGTGGGTTCGGCAACAAAACGATGTTACCCAGCTAGTCTTCGAGGCTGATCCATCCTTTTTATCATTGAAACACGACTTGTTGCAGATCCTGGATTCGGATGAACGAATTCCGTATGTGGGCAAACGCGGGCCCTATTTTTACAACTTTTGGCGGGACCAAAAGAACATCCGTGGAATTTGGCGACGGACAACGCTGGACCAGTATCGCCAGCGGGATATCCAGTGGGAGGTTTTATTGGATCTGGACCGTCTCAGCGAAGCCGAGGAAGAGAACTGGGTGTGGGCGGGTGCGCAAGTTCTGCGGGGCAGCTATGACCGTGCCTTGATTCATCTTTCCCGTGGCGGCGCAGATGCGACGGTCTCTCGCGAATTTGACTTGGAATCCAAAGCGTTTGTCGACGGTGGTTTCTACCGTCCTGAAGCCAAGGGACGGATGAGCTGGATTGATCGCGACACGGTTTTTGTGGCCACTGATTTCGGCGAGGGCAGTTTGACCGAATCGGGCTACCCGCGACTGGCAAAACGTTGGCGACGTGGCACCAAACTGGAAGACGCGACGATTGTTTATGAGGGCGAAGCGTCCGACATGTACATTGCCGCCGTCCACGACGATTCTCCCGGTTTTCAACGCAGCTTTGTCCGTCGAACGATAGCGTTTTACAACGACGAACTGTACCAAATCAGCGCTGACGACCGTTTGACGAAAATCGATCTGCCCAACTCCGCCAGCAAGTCCGTATTCCGGCAGTACTTGTTTGCGGAACTGCGCGACCCCTGGCAGGTGGGGCAGCAGACGTTTGCTGCCGGTTCGTTATTGGTGACCCATTACGACGACTTTCTGGACGGTCGCGGCGATTGGCAGGTATTGTTTGAACCGACCGAAACGACTTCGCTGGCCAGTTTCTCCCCGACTCGTGATCACGTGCTGCTGAATGTGCTGGACAACGTCAAGAATCAGATTTACGTCTTAAGCTTTCTGGAAGGGCAGTGGCAGCGTCGACCGCTGGCGGGTGCTCCGGAGATCGGTACCAGTTCGGTTTCTGCGGTCGATCCTGATGAATCAAATGATTACTTTATCACTTCCAGCGATTACCTAACCCCGACCACACTGTTGTACGGACAGGTCGATCAGCAGCCGGAAGTTTTGAAGCAACTGTCGCAGCAGTTTGCGGGCGAAGGACTGGAGGTCTCACAGCATTTCGCCACCAGCCAGGACGGGACACGGGTGCCGTATTTCATGGTGGCACCGCAGGACCTTCAATTTGATGGTTCCAACCCGACGTTGCTGTATGGCTACGGCGGCTTTGAAATCTCGCTAACCCCAGCCTACAACGCGGTTGTCGGTCGTGGATGGTTGAGTGAAGGGGGCGTTTACGTGGTTGCAAATATCCGTGGCGGTGGTGAATTCGGGCCGCGTTGGCATCAGGCAGCACTACGGGAAAACCGGCTACGTGCTTACGAGGATTTCGCAGCGGTTGCGAAAGATTTGGTCGCGCGCGGTGTCACTTCGGTCCCACGACTTGGTATCCAAGGCGGGTCCAATGGCGGTCTATTGGTCGGCAATATGGTCACCAGCTATCCGGAACTGTTTTCCGCCGCGGTCTGCCAAGTTCCCTTGCTGGACATGAAGCGGTATCACTTGCTGCTGGCCGGTGCCAGTTGGATGGCGGAATACGGGAATCCTGATGCGGATGGCCAGTGGGATTTCATTCAAACCTACTCGCCCTATCAAAAGTTCCAGCCTGGCAAGGACTATCCCAGCGTTTTGTTTATGACCTCCACCCGCGATGATCGTGTGCATCCAGGCCACGCCAGAAAAATGATGGCTCGGATGCTGGCTGCTGGGGTCGACGTGATGTATTACGAAAATATTGAAGGGGGGCATGGTGGCGCGGCCAATAATCAGCAACGTGCATACATGTCTGCGCTGGCGTATCGCTACCTGATGGAAAAGCTGCAAACGTCAAAATAGGGTTTGAATCAGATCGTCCGCTCCCTTCTCCCGGACCTGCTGCGGAGGTCCGGGAGTGGCAAATTTGTAACTGCCGCCGCCGTTATAGGATGCCGAACTTTTCAAACGCATCGGTTGCCGACATCCCTGCAGCGATTGCTTCCCGCACTTGCTTTTCACCGCTGACTTTCGCAAATGCCAGACGCAAGACATCGGCTTCGACCTGTGCCGGAACTACAACCAAACCATCACGATCCGCAATCACCAAATCCCCCGGTGCGAAACGCACGCCATCAATTTCTACCACCACGTCGACATCAATGACGCGTTGCCGATCTAAGCTGTCGTAGAGGCATGTTGCTTTGGCGTACACGGGAAAGCCGGACGCTTGGATCTTTGCCACATCGCGAATTGCGCCGTCAATAATCGCTCCAACACAACCACGCCGCATCGCGGCGGTGGTCAGCAGTTCTCCCCAAATCCCGGAACGGACCGATCCACCGGCTGCCGCGATCAGAACATCGTCGTCCTGACAATGATCAACCGCTTTCAATTCCAACGCATAAGGGTGTGGGTCATGGTCGTACATGTCGGCCCACAAGGTCGTTTTGCACCGTCCCGCCAGCACGCTGCTGCGGTCGCCCGTGGGTAAGGTCCAGCAAGGCAGCGACACGCGTGGCGATTGATTCCGCAGCCCCAGTTTGTCCAACGCGTCGCAAACCACTGCGGAATAAAGGGTTTGACGAATCTGCTGTATTGGAAACTCGACCGCACTCGCGTGTCGATTCCGTTGCGAAGGATCGGTCATCATGATCAAGGCCTATTCGTAAAAGCATAAAGGAATTGGTTATATAACAGGATTTCTAATCGCGCTGGCAAACACACCATGATCGGTGGACCCTGCTGCGGCCATTATAGGCCTGATTGCCATGGAGACCGCGATTGTTGACGTATACTGGGGGCTGTCGTGGGCCATGGATGCGAGATTGCCGGACAGGTTGCCGTCAAATCACCACTTTCGCCTTGTTTCGAGATAGTTTTTAGCACGAGCCCATTTTGAGAATCCGCGGGAAAACATTATTGCAGTTAGTGATCGTCGGTGCGGTCGCCATCGGTTTGGCGATGACCATCGGTGAAGCGTGGGAACAGATCGCAGCCGACCCCAACAAACGAAATCTGCTTTGGCATGCACGCTGGCAATGGTTGACCGCCTCGTTGTTGCTGTATGGACTTGGCCTGTTACCTGCCGCCTATTACTGGACGAAACTGCTGGGGCAGTGGGATATCCAAGTGACCCCCGGTCGTGGAGTTGCAAGCCATTTGTTGGGCCAGTTGGGTAAATACGTTCCCGGCAAGGCAATGGTGATTGTCTTGCGTGTGGGCGGTGTTGTCCAGAATCGGCAGCAAGTTTTGCCCGCTACGGTGACCGTGTTTGTGGAAACATTGACGATGATGGCGGTCGGTGCGGCTTGGGCCGGCGGTATTTTGGTATGGGTTGGAAATTCACCGTGGCTGTCAGCGCTTGCCGCCAGCCTGGTTTTTGCTTCGGTGTTGCCGACCCTTCCACCGATTTTTCGTGTCGTTTTGCGACGGTTGCTGCGTTCAAAGCTTCAGACGCCGCTATGGCAACGCTATCAAGCCGCAACGTTTGCCCAAGGTTGGCTTTGGCTTTCGCTCTCGTGGTGGCTGATTGGCGGCAGTTTCGCAGCCATCGTTCATGCGTTGGTTCCCGAAGCCTCGTCAACGGCTTTGTACCTAGCCGCCGCGGCAATGGCATTGGCAGTTGTGGCCGGGTTTGTATCGCTGCTTCCCGGGGGTGCGGGGGTCCGCGAGTGGATTCTAATCACGATCATGGAACCGCACATTGGGGCAGTGACGGCACTAACGGCCGCAATCCTTGCTCGCTTGCTCTTTATCCTGGCCGAGGCGCTGATGTTTGGCGTCAGTAAACTGGTCCTTCACCGCGTCATCAAAGTCGCTCAGGAAGTTGCAATCCAACCCGACAGCATGTCAGATCGATGCGATCGCTGAAAAACATGTGCGACCACTCCCTCCTTAACCGATCGATGGCTCCAATAGCCTTGCAGGAAACACGGCAACTTGCATCTTCCACCTCGCCCCATCGGGGCCTGGTAGCGATCAGGGGCGTATCGTGGCTGCCATTCCAAGCGATTTACAAAGTCCGTGAGTTTCTGCTGCTGATTTTGGTTGACAAATCCCTGGCGTGTACCTAACAATCGAAACCAATTAAACGGCTTGTCGTTAAGGCGTGATTCTTCAGATGTCGCGGGATCGATCGGAAATTCGGTTACGCGGCAAGCTGGTTATCGTTTTACCCCACAGATAGTCATGATTCTTTCCGGAGACGAGATCCGACGGCAATTGGGCCAGGGTGTCAAAATTGACCCGTTTGATCCTCGGCGACTGAATCCCAACAGTTACAATCTGACGCTGCATTGTGAACTGCTGGTTTACGAAGAGGTCGTCTTGGACATGCAGGTGCCGAATCGTTATCGTCGAATCGCGATTCCGCCCGAGGGTTTGGTCTTGCAGCCGCAGCAATTGTACCTGGGGCGGACCGT